>SLOV01000067.1 GCA_007132345.1 Kiritimatiellia bacterium | reverse complement strand
TTATCGGCTCATCTTCCTCCTCGGAGCCGCGCCACGGTGCGCCCCTGTCGGAAAGAGTAGGACGGGTTCACAACCCGTCCCCCGGAGAGCATCGGCCGCTGCGCGACGGCTTGTGAAGCCGTCGTACATCTTATCGGCTCATCTTCCTCTTCGCAGCCGCGCCACGGTGCGCCCCTGCCGGAAAGAGTAGGACGGGTTCACAACCCGTCCCCCGGAGAGCATCGGCCGCTGCGCGACAGTTTGTGAAGCCGTCGTACATCTTATCGGCTCATCTTCCTCCTCGCAGCCGCGCCACGGTGCGCCCCCGCCGGAAAGAGGTGGAAAGCCCACAAGCCTGGGGTCAGGCCTTTAGCCAGTCGACGATACCTTTGCCAAAAAGGTGCAGGTCGCGAGGGGTGCGGGAACTGAGGAGGTTGCCGTCGACGACTAACGCCTCGTCGATCCAGATGGCACCTGCATTGACGAGGTCGTCTTTGATGCCCACGGTGCCCGTGGCGCGGCGGCCCTTCAAGATTCCGGCGGAGACCGGGATCCAGCCGGCATGACAAATGAAGGCAATAAGCTTGCCGGCCTGATCGAAGGCGCGGGTCATGGCCAGAATATGGGGGTCGCGCCGTAACTTGTCCGGTGCGAACCCGCCGGGCAACAAGAGCGCGTCGAAGTCGTCTGCACGCATGTCGGCAATGGCCGCGTCGGAGCGGCAGGGATAGCCATGCTTACCGCTATAGACGACGCCCGCCTCTGGTCCGGCCACGACCACTTTCCAACCCTCTTCTTCGATGCGGATCTTGGGCGCCCAGAGTTCGAGGTCTTCGTACACGTCGTCCACCAGTGCGAGTATGCGTTTCATGTGGGTTCCTTTCATTAGTTCGTTGAATCGGTCCCGGCCACCGGACCGGGCAACAAAGAATAGCGCTCGCGCAGGGCCTCCACGACCTCTTCGACCGGGAGCCCCACGACATTGGTGTAGGAGCCGTCGATGCGCGCGACCAAGGCGCCACCATGCCCCTGGATCCCGTAGGCCCCTGCTTTGTCGTGGGGTTCGCCCGTGGCGATATAGGCCGCGATGGTGTCAGGCGTGAGCGTGCGAAAGGTGACCGAGGTGCTGACCAGAAAGGACGTGACCTCCGCCGGATCGCCGGGCGGGGCGAGGCAAAGACAGACGCCGGTGACCACGCGGTGGGTCCGGCCAGAGAGCTGGGCGAGCATGCGGCGCGCGTCATCATCGTCCCGGGGTTTGCCCAGGCTCTCGTCGCCGTCGACGACTACGGTGTCGGCCGCGAGTACAACGGCCATGCCGGGGCCGCATTCCAGACGTGCCGCGATCCACTCCGCTTTTTCGCGGGCCGCGCGCAGGGCAAAATCGTCGGGGCTCTCGCCCTTGCGCCGGACCTCATCGATGCCGGGCACTTCGGTCCGGAACTGATAGCCTGCATCCTGGAGCAAGGCGCGGCGGCGCGGCGAGGAGCTGGCGAGGATCAGGGTTGGCTGGATGGGATGCATAAGCCGTTCAACCGTGAAGCAGGGCGTACTGCACGGAACATGTAATCGCCAATCTCACGCCTCGCCGGTATCCTCCGGCGGGGTATCGGAGGGGCGGCCATGCACCAGTTTCTTTTCGGCCTCGACCACGAGGAAAGCGATGAAGCCCAGGCCCAGAGGCAGGAGCCACTGCCTTGCAGTGAGGGCGGCTGAGCCGAAGGCATGCTGCATGAGGGGTACATAGACGAATGCAAGTTGCATGACGACCAGCGCGCCCAGTGCCATCCACGCGACCGGGTTGGCCATGAGGCGCGCGGGTGTGAGGCTGGTCTGATTGAGGTAGCGGCTATTGAAGAGGTAGAAGGCCTGGCCAATCACGAGCATGTTCACCGCCATGGTCCGGGCCACTTCGATGCCCTCGGCCTGTTTCCAGAGGAAAAGGCCGGTCGTGGCGCCGCCAATCAGCAGCGAAACGAAGGCGATGCGCCAGAGTAGCGCGCCGCCAAGGATGGAGGCGCCAGGTTCGCGCGGCGGACGCCGCATGAGGCCCGGCTCGGATGGTTCGAAGGCCAGGGCCAGGGCGAGGGTGACGGAGGTCACCATATTGACCCACAGGATTTGAACTGGGGTGAGAGGCAGTTGCAGCCCGAGCACCACGGCGGTGAGCACCACGAGGGCTTCGGCGCCGTTGGTGGGAAGGATGAAGAGGATCGCTTTGCGGAGATTGTCGTAGATGGTGCGGCCTTCCTCAACGGCGCGCTCGATGGAGGTGAAGTTGTCATCCGCAAGGACGATATCCGCGGCCTCCTTGGTGGCCTCGCTGCCTTTGATGCCCATGGCGACGCCGACGTCAGCGCGTTTGAGGGCCGGGGCGTCATTCACGCCGTCACCGGTCATGGCCACGACCTCCTGGTTGGCTTGCAGCGCTTTGACGAGGCGGAGTTTGTGTTCCGGGGAGGTGCGCGCGAAGATGTCGTTCTCCTGGGCGATGGTGCGCAGTTCTTCGTCGCTGGCGACCTCCAACTCCGCGCCGGTCACGGCGTGTTGGCCGTCGCCAATCCCCATTTCGTAACCGATCGCCTTTGCGGTGCCCGCATGGTCGCCGGTGATCATCTTGACGCGAATACCGGCATCGCGGCAGATGCGGATGGCCTCGATCGCTTCGGGGCGGGGCGGGTCGATGATGCCGACAATACCGAGGAAGACCATGCCCTCATCCAGCGCCTCCATGTCGAGCGCCTCGGGGTTAGGTTCGGCGTCGCGCGCGGCGGCGGCCAGGACGCGCAGCCCTTCGCCGCTGAGGTCGTCGATGCGCTGCTCCCAGAAGTCGCGATCCAGCGGTTCGGACGTGCCGTCTGCGCCGCGCTGCTGGGCGCAGCGATCGAGCAGGCGGTCGGGCGCGCCTTTGAGGAGGATACGCGCGGTGTCGGTGCCGGGAACGCGATTCAAGGTGGCCATGAACTTGGTTTCGGACTCGAACGGGATCACCGCGAGCCGTTCGTAGGCGGCGTGATCGAAATCGGCTTTGCGCCCGAGCGTGCGCAGGGCGCCTTCGGTGGGTTCGCCCGTGAGGGTCCACTGGTTCTCTTCTTGCGAAATTTCCGCGTCGTTACAGACGCTCATGACTTCGAGCAGGGCCTGCAGGTCGTCGTGGTTTGTGGGCGTGACCGCCTCGCCGTCCGTCTGAAACTCGCCTTCGGGTTCGTAGCCGGTCCCGGAGATGTCGTAGCGGGCGGCGGTGGTGACGACATGGCGGGCGGTCATCTCGTTGCGGGTCAGGGTGCCGGTCTTGTCGGAGCAGATGACGGTGACGGAACCGAGGGTTTCAACGGCGGTGAGTTTGCGGGTGATGGCGTTGCGTCGCGCCATCCGCTGGACACCAAGGGCGAGGGTGATGGTGAGGATGGCCGGGAGGCCTTCGGGAATGGCGGCGACGGCAAAGCCGATGGCCGCGAGGAAGAGTTCGGCGGGCGTGTAATCGTGGAGCAGGTAGCCGAGCACCCAGATGAGCGCCGCCAGCCCGACGATTACCACGGAGAGCACCTTGCTGAAGGCGTTCATCTGGCGGGTGAGCGGTGTGGCCAGGGATTCGACCTCGGCAATCATGCGATTGATGCGACCCAACTCGGTGGTGGAGCCGGTGGCGGTGACCACACCGGTGCCCTGGCCGGCGGAGACGAGCGAGCCGGAGAAGGCCATGCTCTTGCGATCGCCCACACCTGCGTTGGCGGCGACGGGTGCGGGTTGTTTTTCGGAGGGTTCGGCTTCTCCGGTGAGGGCGGACTCCTCGATGCGGAGGTTTGCGACCTCGAGCAGGCGCACATCGGCGGGGACACGGTCGCCGGAACGCAGTCGGATCACATCGCCGGGCACGAGGTCGTCGGCTTCGATCTCGACCCACTCACCGCCGCGCCGGGCGTGGGCGTGGAGCGAGAGCATTTTGCGGATGCCCTCGAGCGCTTCTTCCGCTTTGCCTTCCTGAATGAAGCCGATGATGGCGTTCACCACGACGACGGCGAGGATGACGATGGTATCGATCCAGTGATCCATCAGGGCCGTGATGACGGCGGCGGCGATGAGGATATAGATGAGGAGGTCGTGAAAATGCTTGAAGAAGCGCTTCATCCAACCGTCTTTGGGCGGCTCGGGCAGCCGGTTTGGGCCGACCTGGTTGAGTCGTTTCGCGGCTTCGTCGGTGGTTAACCCGTCCGGGCTGCCGTTGAGAATGGAAAGCACCTCGTCGGTGGTCTTGGCGAAAGGGGCATCGACGGTGAAGGGGGGCTCGGGCATTGTACGAATTCCTCTTTAGACTGGGTGGTTCTGCCGCATGTTTTCTGCGCGGGCGGTCGAATATTGCCTTGATGCCTCTTGCAGGCAAGCGTTTTGCGGGGCGGGGTTCCGGGGTGTGGGAGTACGACGAGTCATGCCCGCCTGATTGAGGCACAGGTTCTCGTGGTCGAATGCCCATCTCGTCAATCGAGCCCGTACTCGTACACTTACTCGTACACGCCGATCTCTCCATGAGTCAGAAAAGCTACCGGTTCTAACCCCCAGCAAATCCTGGGCGCGAGCGGGGGGGTGTGGTGTGGAGGGGAGAACGGAGCGAGGTGGCGCGGAACTGAAGCCGCTGCGGGCGCTTCAGGTGGCGAGTGCCTTTCAGATGCCTGCCGGGTCGGGCAGGGGCTCTTCGGGGGTGGTGGGGGGGTCGCCGGCGAGATAGTGGGAAATTCGCATGGTGTGATAGCCAATGCGGTCGAGCCAACGCATGGCGTCGAGGAGTTCCAGGGCGTGGGCGGGGTCATAGGCACGGCCCGCGGTCTGCTCGAGAATGAGGGGGCGCTCCTCTCGGCGCAGGTCGGCGAGCTGCTGGGCGCGCTCGCGCACCAGTTCGAGCCAGGCGGGCACTTCGTCGCTCTGCAGGCCGGCCTGTGCCGTATCGAGGATTTCCCGGGTGCAGGCGCGGGCGGCATCCATGCGGGTGTCACCCAACCCCGCCGCGATCTGCGGGCGCGGCTCGATCACCGCAAGGAGACGGGTGAGGTGGTCGATGGCATGCACCTGCCCAACGCGCAGCGAGGAAAGGGGCTCGTCCTCGGCCTCGGGCGGGATCTGCGCGAAGAAGCGCTGAATCCGGTCGGCCGCCACTTGCAAGGGGGCCAGTGGCGGCATGTCGCCGCGCGGTTCGGAGGGGCTACGGAGCTGGACATGGAGGCGCTGAAAGATCTCGGCGGAGGTCTGGCGGAGGGCGCGGCGGGTGGCCTCCAGCGCGACCGGGGGCGCCTGAAGGAGGCTGTTGTCCAAGTGGCGGGTCAAGGGCGGGCCTCGGTCGGGCAGGAGCCGTTCGATGGCGTTGGCAAAGGGCGTGGCGAATGGAAGGAAAATCACGACGCCGAGCGCAATGAAGGCGGTGTGGAAGGCGGCAAGGCTCATGGCGCCGGGCTCGAGGTTGAAGCGGGTCTGCGCCCATTGGATGCCGAAAAGGAAGACCGGGAGCATGGCGAGCGCGATGAGGCCGGTGGCGAGATTAAAGAGAATGTGTGCCAGCGCGGTACGCTTGGCGGGCACGCTTCCGCCGATGGCGGCGAGTGCGCCGGTGATGGTCGTGCCAACCGCAGCACCGATCACCAGCGAGGCCGCCTGATCGAAGCCGATCGTCTCCGTATGGAGCGCGGTCAGCGTGGTCGCAACCGCGGCGCTGGAGGACTGCATGACCACGGTCATGACGATGCCGAGCAGCATCGCGAGCAGATGGCCGACGATGCCGCTGCTTGGCAGGCGGGAGAGGTCGAAGATATCCGAAAGCCCGCGCATCGCTTCCTGGAGCGTTTCGATGCCGATGAAGATGAGGCCAAACCCGGCGAGGGCAATACCGAGCGAGCGCCAGCGGCCGTGGCCGAGCAGACGCATGAAGGCGCCGACACCGACCAGGGGCAAGGCATAGAAGCCAACGCTGACTTTGAGGCCGAGCACAGAAACGATCCAGCTCGTCCCTGTTGTCCCCAGGCTGGCACCGAAGACGACGCCGATCGCTTGCGGGAACGTGATCAGGCCGGCACTAACGAAACCGATGACGGTCACGGTCGTGGCGCTGGAGGATTGGACCAGGGCCGTAACCAGTGCCCCGGAGAAGAAGGCCTTGGTGGGGGTGCCGGTGAAACGGATGAGGGCGCGGCTGAGTGCGTCACCGGCAAAGGCTTTGAGCCCGTCGGTCAGGAGGACCATGCCCATCAGGAAGAGGCCAATGCCTCCGACGAGTTTGAAGACCAGCGCCGTCATCGCTTAGGATCAATAGACTTCCGGCACGAAGGTCTGGTCGGAGATGGGCGGGCGCACGTAGCCGGTTTTGTCCTGGCGCGGCGGCAGCTCGATGGGCTCCGGGGTGAGATCCTCGTAAGGGAGCATGCTGAGCAGGTGATGGATGCAGTTCAGGCGGGCGCGCCGTTTATCGTCGGCATTCACCACAAACCACGGCGCCTGCTTGATGTCGCTGTGCGCAAACATGTCGTCCTTGGCCTTGGAATATTCTAGCCAGCGGGCGCGGGATTGAAGGTCCATGGGGCTCAATTTCCAGCGGCGGCGCGGATCGGCGATGCGTTGCTGGAAGCGGCGCTCCTGTTCCTCGTCACTCACGGAGAACCAGTATTTGATGAGCAGAATACCGGAGCGCACGAGCATTCGTTCGAACTCCGGGCAGGAGCGGAGGAATTCCTGATATTCTTTATCCGTGCAGAAACCCATGACGCGCTCGACGCCGGCGCGATTGTACCAGCTTCGATCGAGGAGCACGATCTCGCCGCCGGCAGGCAGGTGCGGCACGTAGCGTTGGAAATACCACTGCGTCTTCTCGCGCTCCGTGGGGGCAGGGAGCGCGACCACGCGGCAGACGCGCGGATTGAGGCGTTCGGTGATGCGCTTGATGACACCGCCCTTGCCAGCCGCATCGCGCCCTTCGAAAATGGCTACGACTTTAATGCCCTTGATCTTAATCCATTCCTGCAGCTTCACCAACTCGACCTGCAGGCGTTCCAGCTCCTTCTCGTAGAACTTGCGGGGCAGGCGCTCTCGTTTCGCTTTCGTGTCCGCGGGGGGTGCTTCCTTTGCGGGCACTTGTTTCGGCTTCTGCTTGCTCTTTGGCTTCTTGCTCATTCTTCTTTTCCTCCTTGCGGGCCCTGCCAACCGTGCGGAGGAGTACCACGTGTGACGACCGACATCACGCTAATTCTGTAGCCGCATCCCACCTTGACAGCGCTTGGGGTGTGGGGAACCCTGCCCGCATGCGATCCATTGGAAAAGTACAGACGCAGAAAGAGGCCCAGACCTTTGGCGGCTATCTCTATGTGCGTGAAATCGAGAACACGATCGAAGAAGCCACGGATGGTCAGTGGGAGATATGGGTACACGACGATGATCAGCTCGATCAGGCGGAGAACTATTTTCAAGCCTTTCTGAACGCCGCGGACGCCTCGGAATTTGCCGCGGCGGAAAAGCAGGCGGCGCGCCTGCGCAAGAAACAGGAGCGAACCGAGGCCGCGGCCCAGCAACCGGTTGTGGATGGACGCCAGGTCTGGGCGTCCGCGGAGGGGTCTTATCCCATCGGCATCATGACGATGGCGCTGATCGTAGTGAGTGTCGGCTTCTATCTCCTCGCGCAGATGCGGGGCGATGGGCAATGGCCGTCCATCCTTTTCATTCGCGATTTTCAGGAAGTAGACGGTCTACGGCTCTGGGCGTCGGACGGTCTGGAGGCGGTGCGGCGCGGCCAGGTCTGGCGGGTGGTGACGCCCATCTTCATGCATTTCACGTTGCTCCATCTGTTATTCAACATGATGTGGCTGATGGATCTCGGCGGCATGGTGGAATACAACAGAGGTTCCGGGTTTATGGTCGGCTTCGTGTTGCTGGTTGCCGCCGCGTCGAACCTCGGTCAGTACGCCGTGGCCGGCCCGAATTTCGGCGGCATGTCGGGCGTTGTTTACGGGTTGCTCGGTTATGCATGGATCATGGGGCGTTATGCCCCTGGCAGTGGCATGAAATTGAGGCAGGCCACGGTGACGCTCATGCTGGGCTGGTTCGTCGTCTGCATCGTGTTTGCGCGCATCATGCCGGTCGCCAACACGGCCCATGCCGTTGGCTTGGGTTTGGGGATGGCATGGGGCTTCATCGGGTCTGGCGGAATTCACCGGGTGCGGCGGCGACTGGGGTTCTGAGCGGGATCATGATTCACGATGCTCCAGCGCCAACCCTCTCCGCCCTGCTCTCCAACGAGGGGCTGCGACGACGCGAATTTCCGGCGGCGGGGGGCGGACGCGTCTTTCTGGCACATGCCGGGGTGGCGCCGATCCCCGCGCGCGCCGCTGAAGCCATGGGCGAATACGCCCGGCGCGCCACGGAAGGGGCGCAGGAAGGTGACTGGGTCTGGCCCCGCGTGGCCGCAACACGCAAGGCCGCGGCGCGCCTGCTGGGCTGCGCAATAGATGAAATCGCCTTGCTCGGTCCAACCGCCCTGGGACTGAGCCTCGTAGCGCACGGCCTGCTGTGGGAGCCCGGCGAGGAAGTGGTCTATTACGAAGACGATTACCCGGCCAACGTCTACCCGTGGAGCGGCCTCCGCGAACTGGGCGTGCGGCCGGTGCCGGTGCGCACAGCTTCGCTCGACCGGCTCGGCGCGGTTACCTGGGAGGCGCTCGCCCCGCTTTTGACCGAGCGGACCCGCCTGGTCTCGCTGGCCTCCTGCCATTTTCTGTCCGGCTATCGCCCGGACCTGAACGGCATTGGAAAACGGCTGCGCGAGCGCGGGGTGTTATTCTGCGTCGACGGCATCCAGACGCTCGGCGCCTTTCCCACGCCCGTCGAACATGTCGATTTTCTCAGTGCCGATTCGCATAAATGGATGCTGGGCCCGGTGGGAGCCGGCATCGTTTACGTTCGCAAAGAGAGGCAGAGCCTGTTGCGTCCCATCTTGCGCGGGGCGTGGAACATCGAGTCGCCCGGCTTCATTGCCCAGTCCGAAATCCGTTACGAACCGGGGGCACGCCGCTACGAGCCCGGAACGCTGAACCTGCCCGGCAACCTCGGTATGCTGGCCTCCCTCGAGTTGCTGCACGCACTGGGCGCGGAGGCGGTGGCGGAGCGGCTGCTGGCCGCACGGGCCTATCTGCTGGAGGGTCTTTTCGAGGCGGGCTTCGTCCTGTGCGGCGGCCGGGAAGGGGAGGACCTGCCAGAGCCCGCGCGTTCGGGCATTGTGACCGTTTCGCATCCGGGCGTACCTTCGAAAGAGCTGATGACGCAGTTGAGTGCGGCCGGGGTCGTCGTTTCCATGCGCGGCGACCGAGCGGGCCACGACTATATTCGTCTCTCGCCGCACGCGTACAACACCGATGCCGACCTGGAAAAGGCGCTGGCACTCCTGCGCCAGGCGGCGAAGTAGAGGCCGCCCGCTGCCGGGCCTTGGCTCGACACTCTTCTGGCACCCTTTCTGCTCTCGTTCTACCGTCCGTCTTTACTTTTCTGCCGCGCAAGGTTAATTTACATTCTGTTCATTTTGTAGATCGGAAGTCGAGCAGGGGGGCAAAAGGGGGTTGATGGAAGCACTATTTTCAGCGGCAAGGCAGACGATGCAGTATGTGCTGGGCAGCCCGCACACATTGCAGAATCACGGTGTTCTCGGCACATTGGCTTTGCTCGCCGCGCTCTTTTTCTATGGCCGCATGGCGAAACTGACGGATATGCGGCGCACGAGTGCCGGGTTCGTGCTCATCGCAGTGCTGGTCGGCTTTCTCCTCACCTTTGTCGCCATGGTGGCGGCGGATTACTTCCTGGTTCAGCGCTTTTTCCCATCGCAACGGGGCCTGGCGCTTGCCGCCGCCACGGTGGTGGGCGCGCTGGTGCTGGCGTCACCTATTCTTGCCCGACTGCAGAACGGTCTTTATGGCAGCGCGGCCTATTCATGGTGCACGGCGTTGGCGGTCGCTGCGTTTATGGTCGTCATCGCGCGCGTCGGCATGGATATTTTTGAGTCGGGCGAGCGTCAGGGCGCCAGGGTCCGGGCCCGTTCCGAAGAAATGCGATCGTTCCTGGAAAGCGACTAGTTTTTTCACCTTCATCTGTGTTTAGAGGATCAACCTGATGCCCGAAATTCCGCCTCCCCAATTTCTCTCCGTTCCCGATGCGGCGCGCATTTGTGGCGTCTCGCGAAACACGGTTTATGCATGGGTGCGCCAGGGCAAGCTGGGCGCTTACCAGACGCCGGGGCGCACGAATCTCATCCGGCCCTCCGACCTGGTGAAGTTCATGCATCAAAACGGCATGTTCGTGCCCTCCAGCCTCGTCGAGATGGCCCGGCGCGACGACAAGAACCATGGGGTGGACGCACCGCGCGAAACCGATGCCAAGCAGCATGACCTCACGGTACTCGTTGCGGACGACGACCCTATTTCGCGCAGTCTCATGGTACGGGCGGTTCACGAAATGAGCCAGGTGCTCCAGGCCGAGACGGGCTACGAGGCCTTGCACCTGCTCACGGTGCATCGCGATATCGATGTGGTCATGCTCGATCTCCGTATGCCGGGCCAGCACGGGCTCGAGACCCTATCCGAGGTGCAGGAACTGCGTCCTGACGTTGCTGTCATCATCGTGACCGGCTTCCTGGCGGATATCCCGCCCGAGGTCCTCAAGAAACCCTGCATTGTGCGCACGATCGAAAAGCCGTTTTCGATCCGGAACCTCCAGGAGGCCGTGCAGGAGGCCGCCGCGCGACTGAAGGAGCGGCGCCAGGCCACGCTGCCGTCATCCTGACGCCGCTATTCGAGATACTGACTCTGCCACTGCCGGTAGAGCCCGTAGACATACTCGCAGAACTGCTCCCTGTCCGCGAACCCCGTCGGCTCAATGGCGTCATAGACGTGCACATGCGCCCGCGGGTTGCGGCTGGTCATAAAGTGCCAGAGCTTGTGTAGCAGCGAGTAGGGAGGCTGCCATTCGAAGTCCTCCTGCGCCTCGTAATGCAGGAAGACCGGCACGATGGGCACGCCGCTTTCCATCGAAATCTCGAAGACCCCATAATAGAAACGATGATAGAGGCGCCGCCCCTTGCAGCCGCCTTCGGGATAGAGCCCGATGTTCTTGCCGGCGCGCAGCTCGTCGACGATCAGTTGCTTGGCGGCCCGCCGCGACTCCTTCGACTCGCGGTGTACATAAAGCGTGCCGGCGGCCGCGCTGATGCGCCCGACGATCAGCCAGTTGCGCACTTCGATCTTGGCAAGGCAATAGACGGGAAAGAGCGCGGGGATGACCAGGTCCTCCGCCGCCGAGGGGTGATTCGCGATCAGCAGATACGGCTCCGGCAGCCGGCGCGTCTGGTGCTGGTGCAGGTGCAGCTCGATGCCGAGGGCGCGCACGAAGACGCGCGACCAGAACCAGAACAGGCGCGGGTAGAAGCGCCGTGTCCAGGCGTGCGGCAGCCAGGCCAGCAGGTAAAGCACCAGCGTGAGCAACGCCAGGTCGAGGCCCAGCACCACGAAGCGCAACACGCGGTAGAGGTAGTAGATCATCGGGTCTGGAAGAAAAGTTCCATTCTGTGGAAGAAGAGTTCCATTCGATGGAAGAAAAGTTCCACTCGATGGAACACAAGTTCCATACGATGGAACAAAACTTCCACGCAATGGAAATCCGTTTCCACGGCATGTCGATGGGCAACATGAGGGCCGCTCCAACGCCCGGTGCAAAACTTGTCGGGGTTTTTACTTGCGCGATCCGGACGGCGCGGTTACGTTCCTCGCCAATTTTTCAGGCCCGAAAAGGGCCATTGAATTCATTATGAAGAAGCCCAAAGACGACGTCATAGAAGTGGAAGGCACCGTATCCAAGGTGTTGCCGGCCACGATGTATAAAGTCAAGCTGGCGAATGGGCACGAGATTCTGGCTCATATTTCCGGCAAGATGCGTAAGCATTTCATTCGCATCACGGCGGGCGATGTAGTGAAGGTGGAGATGTCGCCCTACGACCTGACCAAGGGGCGAATTACCTATCGGCATCGTAACACGCCGCGCGGCCCGACCTGAATCAGCGCAGACCGAGCCGCTGCAGCATGCGGCGAAAATCCGCCGGCAGGGCGGCGCGCGCCTGCACTTTCCTTCCCGTTTCCGGGTGCGTGAAGCGGAGCCCGGCCGCGTGGAGCATTTGCCGGCCTGCACTTCGCAACAGGGGCTGGGCCTCGCGGCGCGGTCCGTAGGTGGGGTCTCCGACGATCGGATGGTGGATGCCCGCGAGGTGTTTGCGAATCTGGTGGGTGCGCCCGGTCTCGATGCGGATCTGTAGATGCGAGGCCACCGGCCCGGCGTCGATGATCTTGAGATGGGTGATGGCGGCTCGGCCCTCGATCGGTTGGCGAAGGGTTCGTTGTTTGCCGCTGCACCGGCCACGGGCGATGGCTTCGTAGAGCTTTTCGATCTGGCGCTGCTTAAAGAGTGCGGTGAGCATTGCCTCCGCCTCCGGGCCGCGCGCGAGCAGCAGGCAGCCGCTGGTGTCGCGGTCGAGCCGATGCACGGCTGCGATTCCTCTTTCGTCGCGTTCGGAGCGCAATCGTTCTTCGACGCTGCCGGGGCCGTTCGCGAGCCAGCCGGCGGGTTTATCGACGATGAGCAGGTCGTCCGCTTCGACCAGGATGCGTGGCGAAGGTATGGAGGTAGCGGCATGTGGCGGCGTCTCGGACAAGCCCGCGATTTCCACGCGGTCGCCCGCTTGCAGGGGGTGGCGGGCCATCCAGACGCGGCGTCGCCCGACAAATACGCGGCGCTGATCGATGAGCGCCTTGGCCTTGCGGCCCGAGAGGGCGAGTTGGCGTTCCAGAAATGCGGCCAGGGTCATGCCTGCGCAGGCGTTGTCGACCGTGAAGGAGCGGTTCTGCATGTGGCATGCATACTGTAGGAGCGCCCCGCCGTCTATTGCAGAGGTTCTGTCCGGGCTGGAGGGGCGAGTTATACGAGCCCGTGAGTGCGTGGTTACGGCGCTGGGGCTGGTCTCGGGTTGTGGCGGCGTCCCCCGTGAGGAGGGACGTTGTCCCACCAACGGGGGGACTCACGTCCGTGTAACTCCGCCCTCCATGGCTGAGGTTCTGTCTCGGCGTCGTGTAACTCCGCCCTCCATGGCAGGGGCTCTGTCTGGGCTGGAGGGGCGAGTTATACGAGCCCGTGAGCGCTTTGTTATGGCGCTGGGCCTGGTCTCGGGTTGTGACGGCGTCCCCCGTGAGGAGGGACGTTGTCCCACCAACGGGGCGACTCACGTCCGTGTAACTCCGCCCTCCATGGCAGGGGCTCTGTCTCGGCGTCGTGTAACTCCGCCCTCCATGGCCGAGGCTCTGTCTCGGCGTCGTGTAACTCCGCCCTCCATGGCTGAGGTTCTGTCCGGGCTGGAGGGGCGCGTTTTCCTGCGATGAGGGCTCCGCCGCTTTACAAAGGAACGGTCTGCCCGTTATATAGCCGCCCCATGACCGAACCCGATATTGCCCATCAATGGAACGAAGCCGATTTTCTTGCCATGCTCGAACAGGAGCCCCTGCCGTACGAGCGGCTGGAGCAGGAATTACGGCACCTCTACGCCACCGGAAACCTCGAAGCCGCCGATTCCTCTTCTGAACTCCTGCAGGAGGCACTGGCCGCGCGCGGCGATCTGCTTGTCGCCGTGGCCTGGCTGGCGGAACGGCTGGCGCTGCGCAAGGACGATAAGGGCTTGAAAGAGGCGTGCCGCAAACAGGCGGAAGCGATTCTGGCCGGGGACCGCGACCGCCGCGTGTTCCTGGAGCATGTCGGTTTCGACCAGAAGGCGAGCGTGGCGGAGTCGCTGCGCAGGCTGCAGGTCCTGCTCGCACTGCAACCGGGCGCGCTCTGCTTCGACAAGACCTGGGGGTTCGGGGTGGTGGACCGGGTGGACACCTTCTATAAGAAGGTGACGATCGACTTCACGCGGAAGCGGGGGCACGAGATGGCGTTCGGTTACGCGGGAGAAACCCTGCAAATCCTGGACGACGAACATATTCTGGCACGGAAGCACCGCGATCCGCAGGCCATCGCAGAGATGGTGAAGGGCGATCCGGCGGAGATCGTGCGGCTCACGCTGCGCAGCTATGGGCCGATGCCGATCGCGCGGCTGCAGGAGACGCTGACGGCCGATCTGGTGCCGGAAGCGGAGTGGAAGAAGTTCTGGGACGCGGCGCGCAAGGAGTTGAAGAAGGATCCGCTTGTCGAGATTCCGGCGAAACGCACGTTGCCGTTGCGGCTGCTGGAATCGGCGCACGCCTATGACGCCGATTGGTTCGCGGCGCTGGGCAAGGAGCGGAACATCAACGAGCTGTTGCGGGCGATTCGCACGCTGCAACAGGACGAGGACGTGGCCACGCTCGATGCGGAGGCACACGCTGTGCTGGCGGAGCGGCTGGCGTTCGCCATGCTGGGGGCGCAGGGGGTCGATCCCGCGCAGTTGGCGAGTGCCATCATGCTGGCCATGGCCTTGCCCGAGACCGCGCGGCCGGAGGATCTGGATTCCCGGCTGGAGGCATTCTTCGACGATCGCCTCTTCGCCGACTGTGCCGTGCAGTTGAGTGCCCGGGATCTGCGCGCCTTCATCGCGTTCCTGCTGGAACGGGATGCGGAGCGGGCTGGTACGATGTATGAGCGGTTGATTCCGGTGCTGCCCGTTCAGGTGCTGAGCGAGATTATGTCGGCGCTGGTTGGGGCGGGCCGCGAAAGCAGCGCGGCCGAGGCGCTGCGTCGTGGGATGAACGATCCGATGGCGAGCATCGACCTGCTGGCCTGGGTGGCGGTGAATCTGGAGCAGGCGGTGGCGTGGGGGCTGGGCACGCAGGGGCAGCTTGCGAACCGTATGGTGAAGGCGATGGAGATCGACGCGGAGGGCAGTACGGCGCGGGGACGGAACCAGCTCCGTGGACAGTTCGAGAATCCGGACTGGCTCCAGAAGGTGTTGGGCTCGATGCGCGACATGCAGCGGCGCGAGTTTCTGGGTCGCATTCGCGAATCCTCCGCCTTCGAAGAGATGGACCGCCGTTCGGTGATGGGCCAAATGATTAAGCTGTTCCCCGAACTGGAGCAGGAGCTGGCAGTGGCCGCGGAGCCGGAGGATGGGGCACGCGCGCGTGGGCCGGTCACGAGTGAGCGGAGTTATCGCGAGCGGCAGTTGCAGCTTGAGCGCATCACGAAGGTGGAGATTCCACAGAACAGCAAAGAGATTGCGGTGGCGCGCAGTTATGGCGATTTGCGCGAGAACGCGGAATTCAAGGCGGCAAAGGAGATGCAGGGTATTCTGCTGCGGCGCGAGGGCGAATTGCAGCAGATGCTGGCGCGGGTACGGCCGACGGACTTCAACGATTTCGTCACCGAGGCCGCAGGCATCGGTACGGGCGTGCAGGTGGCATACGCCGACGGGCGGGAAGAATGGTTTTATATTCTCGGCGAATGGGACCGTGACGAGGCGCTTGGCATCATTTCGTGCGAGACGCAGATGGCCAAGACGCTGGACGGGCACAAGCCGGGCGACGAACTGATGGTGCCCAGCGAGGAAGGCGAGATTGCCTGCGTGGTGCGGCAGGTGGTGCCGTTGCCGGAGCCGATCCGTGCGTGGGCGGTGGCGGTAGCGGAGGTGGAGGCCTGATGTTGGCGGTCGGGCGGCAGGGGCCAGGCAGCGCATGACCTCGGAACCGACAGTCGCACTGCCCCGCTCCGGAGGCGGGGCGCAATTCATTAAGTATGCCCTCTGCGGTGGCCTGGCCACGGCCGTAGATATGGGCGTCTTCTTCTTCCTCTCCATTTTCGTGCTGCAGGCGGTGCAGCCGGACGACCCGATGCTCCTGCTACTGGAGGGTATTCACGGCATCGGCGCAGGGATTCTGCCGGGCCTGTTCGAGGCGGAATGGGTGCGTCGCTTCTTCTTTTTCAACCTGCCGTTCATCACCGAGCGGCGCAGGCTGGTGATGTTTATTGTCAACAAGACGGTGGCGTTTCTGCTTGCGAACCTGGCTGCCTATCTTTCGAACATCAAATGGGTCTTTCAATCCGGGCGGCACAGCCGCCGGAAAGAGGTTGGGCTGTTCTATCTGGTTTCGGGAATCAGTTACGTGGCGGGCCTGCTGCTGGCGTGGCTGCTGATCGATCTGATGGGGATGCCGACTTCGCTGACGTACGGCGCGTTGATTGTGGCGTCGGTGCTGATCAATTTCGTGTGCAGGAAGTATTTCATTTTCGGTGGGTAATCGGGAGATGCTCGACCGGTCCTTTCGATTTCTGTGCGTCGCGCTGGCCGCGGCGGCTGCGGGCTGTGCGGGGCGGCGGCCCTTGCCGGTGGAGCCGGTGACTCCGCACGAATTGCCGCCCGATGTCGTACAGGCCATGGAGACACACCGGCAGGTGGATCATCGTCCGCACGAGTTTGTACTGCACCCGCGCGAGGAGCGCCCGCGCCCATTGGTGGCCTTTAATCGTGTGCTGGGGTGGGCCCTCGAAAGCGAAGGGGAAGGGGGCCAGTTTGAACGTACGGACGAGCAGCAGCTTTGGGGGCCCTATGTCGGGAAGGTCGTGCTCCCCGCCGGGCATGGCGCGGTCTTGCGTCCACCGGAACCCATTCCGCTGCGGGACCGGTTCGATACCGTGCGCCTTTGGGTGAAGCCGCGGGAGCCATTGCGGGAGGGGCAGCCGGGGCGCACCTTGGAAGTGCTCGTGCGGGATGCCGGTGGCGAAGAATGGGCCTTTGCGCTGGGTGCGATTCGTGGGCAGGGCTGGAGGCTTCTTTATGACCGGGTGCCGCCGGAGATCGGCGAGCAGGTACGGCATCCTGTTGAGTTTGTGGGCCTGCGCTGGAGTGGGGGAGCCGAAGAGGAGGTTCATTACCTCGACTCGCTCGCGCTGCATGTCGAGCATCTGACCCCGCTTTCGCTTCCTCTTCGACCGCGCCTGCCAGTCGATTGGCCGCCTGGCCACGCGTTGGGACTGCACACTGGGGAGGAGACGCTGCCTTTCCCGGCCGACCCGAGCACCGTGGTTCCATCTTTACGCGAACCCGTGCGTCGGCCCCAGGTCGAGGCGGAAGACCAGGGGGTGTACCGGTTTTCCGGCATGACGGATCGGGGGCCCTTCGCTTATCGCGTCGAGGCGCGGGATGGCGCCCCCGTGGTGAGCGCGGCGTTGGGGCGGCTTGACGTAGGAACGCTGTTCGCCGAGGCCGGCATTCGAGGTGAGATCGACCTGCACGGGGCGGTCGCCGTATCGCGTCGCGAGGGGGATCGCGTCCGCATCGAATATGCGAGCGGGGCGTGGTACGAGTTCCGGTTGATTGGCCGCTCGCTGGTCGTGGACGCCTATTTGCGCGGGGGCGAAGCGACGCATTTTGAAGTCGGCCCGATTCGTTCGGCGCACACGGTGCAATCGTTCTCGTTGCCCGGCGCACCGGCGGCGCTGGCCGAGTTCGCTTCGGTTCTCCCGGTGGAGACTGACGAGGCGGGCGCGCCGGTTTTTGTCAGCCGGGTCTTCGATACGGTGCGCAGCGCTGCCTCGGAGATCGAGGCGGGCGACGGCGGGCTGGGGGTGGCTCGCTATCTTCCGCTCTCGAACGGGCGTCGTTCGGATCTTTACGAGCGGCTGGTGCTCACGGTGGCGGAACGGTTGGAAGAGGTCCT
Source organism: Kiritimatiellia bacterium (assembly GCA_007132345.1). Classification (GTDB taxonomy): domain Bacteria; phylum Verrucomicrobiota; class Kiritimatiellia; order SLOV01; family SLOV01; genus SLOV01. Next base: position 1,636 of record SLOV01000067.1, on the reverse strand, counting down.
GCCGACGATTGCGCACGATCCTGCGCCGCGCATGACCGAACTGGCATGGAGCGTCTGGCGCGATCTGGAGCCGGACGAAGGGCTGGCGGACATGGCGGCCCGCGCGGCGGCGGATCGGGAGATGGGGCTGGTGCAACTCGTCACGGGGTTGGGCGAAGAGGCATGGCAGGACACCAGCGACAACGCGACGCTGCGCATACGCGCCTCTGATCGGTGGGGCGGGGACGAGGCCCTGGCCGATTGGATGGAGATCATGCAGGGCCACGGCATAAGGGTCGGTCTTGACATTGGATATACCGAGATGGCCGCGCTCAACGAGCATTGGTCGGCCGATCGGCTGCTGCGCGACAGGCTGGGGGGCTGGCGGCGTGCCGAGTCCGGGCGGTATGGGGTGAAACCCGTGGCGGCGCTGGCGTTACAGGAAGAACTCGCGCCGGTGCTGGCGAATCGCTATGCGCCCGGTCTGGCGTTTGCGGGCGCGTTGATGAAGGCGCCGCCCTGGCGGTTCACGGACTATGACGACCGGGTGCCCGGTGCAGGTGGATTTGTGCAGGCGTGGGCGAGTGTTGGCGAACTGCTTGGACGGGAGCGCGAAGCGCTGGATGCGCCAGTGATCGGGACGGGCGGCCCCTGGTTCTATGCCGGCCTGGCCGATGGATTGGTGAGTGCAGAGGAGGAAGACGGGCTTCAGGCGCCGCCGTATTTGCCTGTTTTCGAGCTGATTCGGGTGCAGCCGCTGTCGGTCCGATTTGGTTTGGGGCGGTTGGATCCGGACGTACCGGAGGCGGAGCGATCGGACGCCTTGGATCGGCTGATAGCGGGGCAGCTCGCGTATGGGCGGAACGGTCGGTTGCCCCCGCCGCAGTGGGGCGACGGTCTGCGGGCGCGTGCCGCCTTTGCCATGCAGGCCATACAGGGGCGGTATGTGGGGCGCAAGGCGGAGCGCATCGCGTATTGGGATGGCGAACGATATGTGAGCGCCTCGCGCGCGCTCGCGTCGGGAGTTGCCGATCGTTCGCAGGTCTATGTGCAGTATGACAATGGGCTGGAGGTCTGGGTGAACGGCGCTGCCGGGGAGAGCTGGGAGGTACGGGTCGGGCGCGCGGTCTGGACGTTGCCTCCCTTCGGCTGGGTGGCGGCGGGGGATGGCCTGCTGGCGCTCTCGGCGACGCTGGGCGAGGCGCGGGTCGATTTTGTGAAGAGCCCTGAGTATCTCTATTGGGACGGACGTGGGAGTGAAGCGACGTATGCGGAGGTGGCCTCGGCGGGGCCGCTCGTTATTCGGGTGGTGCAGGAGGATGGGGCGTGGGTGTTGGACGTGCGCGCGCCTGGCGGGACGCGGCGGTTCGGATTGGGAGAGGTGATTCCGCAGGGTGCCGTTTTGCGGGAAGCAGCGTTGTTCGGTGAGGGTGGCGCGCCGTTGGGGGTCGTGGAGGCGGCGGAAGACGGGCAGGGTTTGGTCTGGGTGAAGAGCGAGGTGCCGATTTATCGGGCGGTTTTCAGGCTGGACGAGTCGGAGGGGGAATTGCCGGAGGCGCTGGCGCCGACGGTGGGGAGCGGGGAGTAGCGTGGCGGCGGAAGGCCGCATCTGATTCACCCGCGACACGAGGTCGCGGGGGTCTACCGGCAAGCGGGG
>SLOV01000103.1 GCA_007132345.1 Kiritimatiellia bacterium | reverse complement strand
CCCGCCACTGCTCAAACTGCTCCTGGGCGGTACCGGTGAGTTCGACGCGACGACCTTCGAAATCGACGACGACGTTTTCCACGTCGGCACTGAACGATTGGCTGAGTTCCTCAATGCCCGCGCGATGCATGTCGGACTGCTGCGAGATATTGACTCCGTCGATGACGACCATACCGCCGCTGAGGATCAAGACATCGCGCAGCGACGCGGTGTTTTCAACGCCCGCCATTTCGAGCGCCACCGCCGCGGCGATGAGGACGAGGCCCCCGGCAATCCGCCCCATGGAACTGCGCCGGACCTGGGCGAGGGCCTCCAACTCCGTCTGACTGTAGCGGCGCCAGTTTTCGTATTCCGGTTGCATGCGGCGGTAGAAGGCCTCGTAGTACTCGTCGAGGGTATCGATAAACATGTTTTCCCGATCGCGGATACGCATCAGTCGCTCCATCATCGGATCGTCGTCGGCGGGAAGCCGGACGATGCGATAGATCTGCCGTTCGCGCACAACGTAATCGCCGAAGGCGTCCGGCGCGAATTCGGCGGCGAACCGCATCTGGGCCGTGGCGCGGATCGTCTTGCGCTGTTCCGGCGTGAGGGTCATGAGAATCCGCGCCAGTTCGTTGGCGAAGCGGGTGTAGATGGTCTGGAAAGGCTCGCGGTTCTCGCTGGCGGCGGCGAGGTAATCGCGGCCATCGACTTCAACGTGATACTCGCGATCCAGCCAGACCCGCCCGGTGGCATCCTGCGCCATGAAGCCGACATGCAGGCGTTCGCCGGTGGAACGGAAGATACGCCCGCGAATGATGAGGTCGGACGTCTCCATGTTCTCCGGAACGACACGTACGGCGCCCCAGTGCGCGGTGCGCTGCATGGTTTCTTTGAGGTGGAAAGCGATGAAGTGACTTTCGGCGGCGCGGATCTGCGGGCTGGTCGGATCGGGATCGCGCCCGCCCGCGCGAATGTGGCCAGGATCGAGGGGAACGATCCCGACGTCGAGCAACAGCTCTTCCGGCACCTCCTCCTCGGCTTGCATCAGTGGCGGGGTCGGCAGGCGGCGACCCTGCGGGGTTGTGGCACAGCCGGCGAAGAGAAGGAGCGCCATGAAGAGCGAGCCGGCACGTCTGGCAAAAGTTGAGCTACTTCTCGTCGACATCTCACTCAATCCATGATCTCCCTGTTCTCTATGCCGTCCTGGCGCCAGTGGTTCCGTGCGTTATCGGGAGCGGGATGCCCTGTAGCGTTCATACTCCTCCCAGAGCCGCTCACGAAGAACGGGGTCTTCTTCCTGCTCGGCCGCTTCACGGATCTGACGGGCCACGACATCGTCGTCATCGCGAGGAGCGCGTGCGCCAGGACCTCTCCGGGTTTGGCTATCGTCTCCGCGGCCCAGCGCGATCGGGTCATCGGCCGGCATGTCCTGCCTGGGGCCATCTTGTGGCCGGGAAGGCTCTCCATCGGCTTCGTCACCACGCCCCCTGCCCGCGTCAGCGACCTCGGTGGCTTCCTCTTCGGCTTCGCCCTCGGCGCCTTCCGCCTCGCCCCCACCCTCCTGCTCTTCGAGTCGGCGGCGTGCCGCTTCCATGGCGGCGGCCAGGCTCTCTTCCCCCTCCGCTTCAGCTCCGCCAATGGGGCGGACTTCACCGGCCAACTCTTCGAGCCGACGCGCCAGCACGGCATCGAATTCGCCGAGCGAGCCTTCGAATTCGCGGTCGAGCTGATCGCGACGGTTGGTGGCCGGCTCGGGGGCCTGCGCAATGGGCGATGCGGGATCAGGATGAGATTCCGCCCCGTCCCGAGCGGCTGCCGCGGCGGCCTGCCGCGCGGCCTCCGCCTCCAGCTCGCGGACCTGCTCACGCTGGTGGTCTACCGTGCGGGCGGCCCGCTCCCGATAGCCACGATATTCCTCTATGCTCTCGGCATCGGATTCCTCCATGCCTTCGAGACGCGCCAGTTCGGCTTCGATGGCGCGGAGCGATGCCTCGCTCACACGCAGCGATTGCCTGGCTTCGCGCAGTGCCTGTTGCAACTCAGGTGAGGCGGCTTCCGCGGGGTCGGCAGGGCGCGCTTCGGGGGGGCTGGGCGCGGCCGGCGGCAACGGCTCAGAAGGTCGGGCCGGGCTTGGCGTCGTTTCCGGAGCCTGTGCGGTGTCGGGCGGCGCAGGGGCTTCTTCCGAGTGTGGCGCGGGCTCAGAGGGTGTTACAGCCTCTGATGCATGGGGAGCAGGCGCAGCGGCCTCCTCGGCGGCCGGCCGCGCCGGCTCAGGTACGGGTTGCGCCTCGGGGCGCTCTTGCGGGGCCTCCGTTTGAGGCGGCTGTTGCGGCGGAGGCTGCGGGCGGGCTGGCGGCTGACGCGGCGGAGGCGGAGTCATACAGCCCGAAAGCAGAATGCCTGCCGTCAGGAAGGGCAGAAGTCTTAGACCGGGGCTCTTGACCATTTTTTCGTTCGCTTTCATGGCATCTAAAGGTTAGCCGCAGCACGCGCCGCCTGCATTCAACGTGGCCAAGCACTCAGCAATTCTCATTATGGCCCTTGCCGCCTGAAGGCGGGACTACAAACGGGCGAAGCCCCGGCGAAAAACCGTTTGTAGTACCTGCTTCAGCAGGCCCAAACAACCCGTTCCAGGCCATACTGAGAATTGCTGCCAGGCACTGGACCTTCGTGGCAGACATTCCATTGTCCGATTTTGCACGCGTTGCCGCAAGCGTGTTTGCATGCCCGCTCAGGGCAGGACCGTGCGCATATCGATGACGCGCAGCAGCCCTTCTTCGTCCGCCACGGAATCGCCGAGCCGGTCGGAGCGGCGCCATGCCAACTCGCGCACCGTTTCGCGGTCCTTGTCGCGATCTTCCAGGACGAGATCAAAGTGGAAGAGGGGCGGCCCCGCCGAGGCGTCGATGCCGAGCCGGTCAAAAGGAACGCCCATTTCGACCGACCACCCGTCGTCGTCGCTGATAATCACGGCACTGACGCCCTGGCTGTTGCGAACCACCTGTCGCGTTCCCGGGACGAGCCGGGAGGGATCCTGGGCATCGCGCAAGAAGACATGATGCCGACGCATGGTAATCACGGTGGGGTCAGCCACCGTCCCGTCCGGATTCACCGCCTGCAGTGCGAACCGGAGCTGATCGTCGGGGCGGAGGCGAAGGTCGTCGACATTGTCAGCGGCCAACTGGTCGTCGCGGACTCGAACACCGAAGAAGAGGGACTGCTCGTCGGCAACGGCAGCGACGGAGAAGGAGGCATCGGGGTTTCCGTCACCGACCTCATCGGTCAGTCCGCCCTGCACCTCTTGCCAGGGGACCCAATCGGGCCAATCATCGAGGTTGCCGTCGACCATGACCTGCACGGGCATGGCGGCACGGTATTCCACACCTGGCGTCAGTGGAGGTCCTGGCTGCCCGTCGGGGGTGCCTTCCCAGAGAATACGAGCTGCATCGTATGGTCGGGGGCCATCCCCCCACAGTGCTTCTTGAACGTCCGTCTGATGGGCGATGGGGGCGGCGGCGGCGGGTTCAAAAGAACTGACCCAGGCACCGTCCAGGCGGTGCTCGCCGGCGCCATTGTCTACGTATGTGAGCAAATAGCTGACGTCCAGCAGCCGCAAGAGTTCCGGAAGCGGGGTGTTCGACAGACGCAGAGAAACCGGACGCTCGGCAGCTTCTCCAAAGCGGAGTTGTGCGCCCGAAAGGTCGCGGAGCCCTTCCAGGATTTCTGTCAGCGGGGCCCGATTGGCATGAAGGGAGATTCGGTCTCCAGTACCGGACAGGGTCCACGCGCCCGGAGGCAGAGAAGAGTCCGCGCCTGCGCCGGACACGCCAGCGCAACAAAGGAATGCGAGGATGAAGAGAGCCGAGCGCATCAAGTTATGCTGGAGAATACACTCCCCGCCCGCCCTTCGTTGCGGGCAGTGCGGGGAGGCATTTTCCGTTTTTGCGGCAACCGTCAGTAACTGGTGCCCATCGTCTCGCGCTCGTCCTGGGCACTGCCCATGACGCCACCGGCAACACTACCGGCAGCGGCACCGACTGCGGCGCCTTCCAGGCCGCGTCCGCTCTGGTGGCCGATAATGCCGCCTGCGGCTGCGCCTAACAGACCGCCCATCACGGCTTTCTCTTTCGTATGGACGGTTTGTCCCGTCGAAGCGCATCCAAGAGCGATCGCCGCCACTGAGCAAATTGCCAATCCGTTTAACCATTTCTTCATGTTCATACTCCTTCCAAGCGCACACTGTCCGCTGGATCTCACTTGCGTTGCGGCTACTCGACCTGAGAGTGAGGCCACTACGACGGACGATGTGTTCAATCCATTAGTCTCTCGAACAAGTGTGAACATTCATCGAAATCGCAAAAAATCGAATCGAACTCAGTAGCTGACTCCGGATGTTTCCCGCTCATCCTGGGCACTGCCCACAACGCCGCCAGCAACGCTGCCCGCCGCTGCACCAACCGCCGCGCCTTCGAGTCCGCGTCCGCTCTGGTGGCCGATAATGCCGCCTGCGGCCGCGCCGAGAAGACCGCCCATCACGGCCTTTTCCTTCGTGTGCACAGACTGGCCTGTCGCGCAGCCAAACCCGATGGCACACACCGCGATCAATGCCAGAATACCGTTCTGCTTCTTCATTTGTTTTCTCCTCTATGGGTGATGTTGTTCCTTCTCAAATGCCGCCTCACCACTGGGCCTATGCCCGGCGATTGCGCCGACGCCACACGGAGAGGAAGCGCCCTGCATTGAAGGTGAGGGCAAGTGTGCGTGCAGACTCGCCGAAATGCAATCGTGAAGCGTCAGTAGATTGGCATATGAAGTGCTACCCGATAAAGCCGTCATGAACCCCCACAAGCGCGAAGAGACCGGAATCCTCCCTCCCTTGAAGCTGCAACAGGATCTCGCAGCGGCCATTATCAGCAACGACCGGCGCGCCGTCAGGGACCTGCTTGACCAGAACCCCGACGTTGAGGCTACCGACGCCAATCACTACACGGCCCTGATGCATGCGGCGGCTTCCGGCGACCTGGAGATCGTCCGGCTGCTGCTGCCCATCTGTGTGGCCCATGAGGAGGCCGTCTGGCTGGTCCAGCAGGCCTTCGAGGTTGCGGTTGAGACCGGGCACCCCCGCATTGCGCATCTGCTGATCGACATTGGCGCCGACCCCGATTGGGCCTTTGTCGGCATGGCGCAGGGATGGGAGCGTTGCCCCATCTGCCTGACGCGCTGCTGCCCGTCAACGCACCGCATTTGCGCCCACTGGATCTGCACCAGCGACGCACAGGGCTTTACCTGGTTTGCGAGCGAGCGCGAGGATTTCGAGGTGGAGGTGGACGAGCTGGTGTCTCTCGCCTTCGACTTCTTTGCCCGGCCCGATGCGGACGAGTTATTCTCGCGTTGTCCGGCCGGATTTCAGACCATACTCCGCCGGATCGAGGAGCACGGCCGCTATTACTGGGCATTGGACGAGCAAATCCATTTGAAGCGCCACGATGGCAACGCCTCCCTGGAGGAGCCCGACCTGCACTTTTACGGTACGGCCCCGCGACTGGGTAGCCGGATCAAGGCGCGGGCCATCAGTCTGGCGCATTGGCTAAGGATCCACTGCGCGTAGCCCGCACCAAAGTAGTGGGAGCATCCTGCTCCCGCGCGGCTGTGGTTCTGCGCTGACGGCGCCCGGGAGCTGGAAGCTCCCGCCACTCTCTGTCGGCGCGACCAGAGTAGCGGGAGCATCCTGCTCCCGGAT
>SLOV01000319.1 GCA_007132345.1 Kiritimatiellia bacterium | reverse complement strand
GGTTCGCGTATGTGGCCCGCCAAGCGGATCCAGACAACATCCAAATCGCCGAACACCTGCCGATCGAGCCCGAGCTTATCATCGAAACCGAAATGGACACGGGCTGGCATGCAGAGTATCGCTGGCGGATCCGCGAGATGATCAACAGCGCGACGCTGAATCCCGAGGCGCTGGCCAGCAATCTCGATGGCCGCACGGTTGGCTTCGAAGATTCTCTGCAGCGGATGCCCTACACGGAGAGTCATGACGAGGAGCGGGTGGTGCGCGAGTTGCGCGAAGCGGGATTCGACGAGGCGGAGGTCTTTCGCCGTGCCGCGATGGCTATTGCCCTCCCGCTGACCACGCCCGGTGTGCCCATGATTTATGCCGGGCAGGAATTTGGGGAGGACACCCTGAAGAATGTGGGGTGGAATCCGCTGAACTGGCACTATCTGGAGCTGGCGCCTAATCGTGAGTTGCATCGGATCACCCGTAATCTGGTCCATATGCGCGTGGCGCATCCTGCGCTGCGGAGCGACAATGTGGTGATTCATGCCAACGACGGCGAGACTGGGTTGGCGATCTTCGAGCGGGATTCTTCGCCTGCCAACGTGATAGTGGCCCTGAACTTCGGCCGCGACCCGGTTGAGGCGACGATCGAGCTGCACGACGCGGCGGATTGGATCGCTGTGTTACCCGATGAACAGGTAGACTCCGGCGAGCAGTCGGTGCGATTGCTGCCTGGGGAGGTCATGGTATGGGCGACAGCGTGGCCGGGCGCACGGCCCGATGATTTGGAGGCGGAACCTGCTGCCCCCGCAGTGGAGCCCGAAGCGGTGCATGAGACAGAGGCCCCTGTGGAGATGGGAAGGACCCAATGCGAAGAAATGGAAGAACGGCGCTCGGTCTTATGGTCTTGACTGCGCCCTGGCTGATCGAAGCCGGGGTGGCCGCAACGCAGGTGCGGGAGCTGTTGGCCCACCGGCTTGACGATGGGCAATTGCATCTGGAGGTAACGGATGGATCGGTTCTGATCTCCTTCCATTCGGTGAACGCCGTCGAGGTGGTCTTTACTCCGGAGGGCGTCGAAGCCCAGCCGCCATCCTTTGCCCTCGCGGGCGAACCCCGCCAGGTCGGGCTTCGGTTGGAGGAGTTGGAGGACGAACTGCGGATCGAAACGGATGGCCTCACCGTGGAGATCGGCAAGCGTCCCTTCCGCCTGCGATATCGGCATCACGACCGCGGGTTGATCGAGGAAAATCCGGGTTTCTTCCGGCAGGAAGCGCGAGCTGGGTTCGGATTCCGTATCGCCGAGGAGGAGCGCTTCTTTGGCGGCGGATCGCGGGCCCTGGGCCGGATGGACCGGCGCGGGGAGCGACTCGAACTCTATGCGCAAAGCGCCTACAAGTATGCCGAGTATTCGGACCTCATGTACTACTCCATGCCCGCCGTCGTCTCGTCGCGGAAGTATATGCTCGTGTTCGACAATGCGGCGCGCGGGACCCTCGATATCGACTCCGCAGGCGATCGGAGCCTTCGGTTCGATGCGGTTGGCGGGCGATGGGCCTATGTGCTGATTGCGGGGGAATCGTGGCCGGACCTCTCCGCGGCCATCGCCGACACAACGGGGCGGCAGCCCATGCTGCCGCGTTGGGCGCTGGGGAATTTCGCCTCCCGGTTCGGATATCGTTCCCGCGCCGAGGCCGAGGCCGTCGTCGCGGGCCACATCGAGGACGACATTCCGCTCGATGCAATCATCTTCGACCTCTACTGGTTCGGTCCCGATCTGCGCGGCTATATGGGGAATCTCGACTGGGACCGTCAGGCCTTCCCCGAGCCGGACGAGATGATCCGGAATTTCGAGTGGCAGGGTATCAAGACCGTTCTGATCACGGAGCCGTTCATTCTCACCGCCTCGACCAACTGGGCGGACGCCGTTGCGCAGGAGGTGCTGGCTACCGACGACGAGGGCAAGGCAGCGCTCCTGGACACCTTTTTCGGCCCGGCGGGTCTGATCGATGTCTTCTGTCCCGCGGCGCGCGAGTGGTTCTGGAGCTTCTACAGGCGGCAGATGGACGCGGGCGTGGCTGGCTGGTGGGGCGACCTCGGCGAACCGGAGACTCATCCGGACGATATCCGGCATGTCATCGGGCGCGCCGAGGAGGTGCACAACGCCTATGGCCATACGTGGGCGAGGATGGTCTATGAGGGCTTCAAGCGGGACTTCCCGCACCTGCGCCCATTCAACCTGATGCGCTCGGGATTCGTGGGTTCGCAGCGCTACGCCATGCTCCCCTGGAGCGGCGATGTGCGCAGATCCTGGGGCGGGCTCCGCTCGCAGGTGGAAATCTCGCTGCAAATGGGGTTGCAAGGAGTCGCCTACATGCATTCCGATCTGGGGGGCTACACCGGCGGCGGGAACGATCCCGAACTCTACATCCGGTGGATGCAGTATGGCGTCTTTCAGCCCATCTACCGGCCCCACGCCCATCCTGATGTGCCGCCGGAGCCGATCTTCTGGGACGATGACACCAAACGAATCGTTCGTGAGGCGGTCCGGCTGCGCTACCGGCTTCTACCGTACCACTATACGCTGATGTTCGAGAACGCCATCACCGGGCTGCCGCTCATGCGCCCGCTGATGTTTCTGGACGATCGCCCGGAAACGGTAGATCGGATGGATGCCTATCTATGGGGCGACGCGCTCCTCGTGGCTCCCATCCTGGAGCCAGGCGTGTCCGAACTCCGCGTGTCACTGCCCAGGGGGTCTCATTGGTTCGACTTGTGGACCGGCCAGCGGTACGACGGGGGGCGCACCATCACCGTGCCCGTCACGCTGGAGCAAATCCCTGTCTTTGTGCGGGGCGGCGCTTTCCTGCCGACAACCACCGACATGCCGAATACAGGGCGCTATAATCCTGCCGAGTTACACGTCGATTTCTATGCGGATCCCCTAGTCCCCACCTCGACCGGTCAGGTGTATGACGATGACGGAAGAACGCCCGGCGCCTATGAACGCGGGCAGTTCGAACTCGTGCGGTTCCACTCCGAGCGTGCCGGAGACGGACGGCTCAAGCTCCGCGTCGATGGGGAGCGCCACGGCTACCCAGGGCAGCCGGAGCGGCGGACGATTCGATTCCGCGTGCATGGCCTCGACCAGCAGCCCCGCGCGGTCCGCCTCGATGGAAGCGATGCCTCCGAGGTCTCGACCTGGAACGAGAAGGCTCAGTGCCTCGAACTCGCCGTTGACTGGGCGGGGCAGCCACGAACCATTGAAATCGATGCGTCGAATGGTCCGTTGCAAACGGAACGCTTGTGAGAAATCCAGGGGCGTATCTGCGATTCGTTGCACGCCTCTTTGGATCGATGCATACCGGCTGAAGCCGGGACTACAAACGGGCGAAGCGAATGGATTGTCTTTGTAGTCCCGCCTTCAGGCGGTCCCCCGTGCAACAAATCGCAGTGATGCGTGCGAATCCGGGCTGACGCTCTTTTCGCAAAAATGGGATACGCCCATGATCTCATGGGCGCCGGCGCCATTTTCTGTTTGTGCCTTCCGGCGGTTCTCCGTACATTCGCCGACTCTCGCCATACGTAGCGATTTTCCTGCGGCTGTTATCATGAATATAGAAACCTTTTTCAATCACTGGCAGATTCGCGAACACCCCTTCCGTGCCGAGGAGGCCAAGGACGATCCGGTCTACCTGCGCCTGATGCATCACGCGGTTTCCCACCCGGATCTGGCCAAGATCTTCGGGGATCCCTCGAAACCCGATACGTCCGTGGTCTTTGGCGAAAAGGGCACCGGCAAGACGGCGCTGAAACTGCTCATGGAGGAGCGCTATCGGGAGCACAACCGGCAGCACCCCGACAACCAGGTGTATGTCGTCCGGCACGACGACCTGAACCCGGCGATCGACCGGGTGGTCCGGCACTTGCAGCTTTCCGACCCGGACGACGCCCTCAGCGCCTTCCGCCTGCAGGACCACATCGACGCCATCCTGATCCGCGCCGTGACGGACCTGATGGACCTCATTCTCGGCGAGGCGGAATGCGAGACGCTGCCGCGCAAACGGCTGCGCCGCCTGCGCCGCATGGAGAAGCGCAAGCGCATCGACCTGCTGATGCTCGCCATGCTCTACGATCATCCTCCGAGCGGGCACACCCTCGAACGGTTCCGCGCCATCTCCAAGTTTCTGAAGATGGGTTTCTTTTCTCCGCCAAAGCAGTTCCTCCTCATCCTGATTCTGCTGGGTATTCTCTCGATCGGCGTCGCGGGGGGCGGCTTCTTCTTCTCGCCCATCGTCAGCGTCCTGCATATCGTGCTGCCTGCGCTGGCCGGGCTGGGCGCCTTCCTGCTGGCCGCCTGGGGGTGGCGTAAACTGCGTCTGCTATCGTTGGCGAAGAAGGTCCTGATGGAGGTGCGCGTTATCGAGCGCGACCGCGGCGTGCTTTCGCGATTGATGGGCTGCTTCTTCCGGGACGACCTCACGGCCCGGCCCCTGCCGTTGAAGGACGAACAGGACATCCGCTACCAGTACGTCTCCCGCTTCGTGGATATTCTCGAAGAAGTGGGGGTTAACAGCATGGTCGTCCTGGTGGACCGGCTCGACGAGCCCGCGCTGGTGCACGGCGACGCCTCCCGTATTCGCAGCCTCGTCTGGCCGATGCTGAATAACAAATTCCTTCAGCAGGATCGGACCGGCTTCAAAATGCTGTTGCCCATCGAGCTGCGCTTCCTGCTCATCAAGGAAGACCCCAGTTTCTTCCAGAAGGCGCGACTCGATAAACAGAACCTGGTCGAGCGCCTCGAGTGGTCCGGCGCCACGCTTTATGACGTTTGCAGTAGGCGCATGCAGTCGTGCCGTCCCGACGACGCCGAGCCGCTGAAGCTCACGGACCTCTTCGAAGAGGTCACCCGCGAACACCTTGTCGACGCGCTCGATCAGATGCACCAGCCACGGGACGCCTTCAAGTTCATGTATCAGGTCATCCAGGAGCACTGCCGGATGACCCCGGAGGAGGAGCCGGAATTCAAGATTCCGCGCCTGATCCTGAACCAGGTGCTGCGCGAGCAGAGCTTCCGCGTGCAGTCCTTCTATCGAGGTCTCTCACCGGGTTGACCGCCGCGCCGCGGTCGACGCGCGTTTCGCCCTTCCGCTTCGTGGTGGCTTCGGTTACTATTCCTTGAGGCTCATGCGAGGCAGACGCCCATTTTCTTCCGCTGTCCGGCAGCTTCTCCGTGCCGGCGTTCACGTGCCGCATCCCGCTTCGGTGCATATCGGCGCGGAGGTAGTCCTGGCTCGCATCGCCCCCGGTGTCACCCTTCATCCCGGCTGCCGGATTCTCGGCGAGAAGACATCGATCGGGCCCGGTTCCGAGTTGGGCCGGGAACAGCCGCTGACCATCGAGAACGTGCAATTGGGCGCCGGCGTCAAGCTGCACGGCGGATTTGTCAGCAACGCCACCTTTCTCGACAAGGCCTCCATGGGCAGCGGCGCGCACGTGCGGCCCGGCACCCTGTTGGAGGAGGAAGCGAGCGGCGCGCACTCCGTTGGCCTCAAGCATACGATTCTCCTGCCATTCGTGACCCTGGGCAGCTTGATCAATTTCTGCGACTGCCTCATGGCAGGCGGTACGGGCCGCAGGAACCATGGCGAAGTCGGTTCCTCCTACATTCACTTCAATTACACCCCGCACCAGGACAAAGCCACGCCGTCGCTCCTGGGCGATGTACCGCGCGGCGTCATGCTCGACCAGGCCCCGATCTTTCTGGGCGGGCAGGGGGGGCT
>SLOV01000149.1 GCA_007132345.1 Kiritimatiellia bacterium | reverse complement strand
TGGGCGGAGGGGCGGGATCACACTTCGATAAGTGTGATCCCATGACGCATAGGGGGAGCGCGGTCGCGTCTGGGCGGAGGGGCGGGATCACACTTCGATAAGTGTGATCCCATGACGCATAGGGGGAGCGCGGTCGCGTCTGGGCGGAAGGGGGGGGCGGGAGCGGAGAGTGGGCAGTGTTCGGTTATTCAAAGACATGCTCATGGGGAGGCGGGAGAAAGTCCCGTACGACCTTCAAGTCTCCCATCGGCTCATCCGTGTACTGGATTTTCATTTGAGCTTTGGGCCACGTCTTTCGCAATGACATTTCTCCCCGAAACCCGAAACCCGAAACTGACCACCGAACACTGAACACTTCCCCCCCCATCCGTGCCCGCTCACTCAAACAAGAACGACTCCTTCTCATTATCTCCCCCTTGCTCGGCCAGCGAGGCAAGACGCGCCTGCAACTCCGCCGACGTCAACGTGCGGTCCTTCCATCGCTCGACAGGCGCAAGCGATTCGACCGGATGCAGCACATCCATCGGATAGTTGCGCGTCTCGATCCCGGCCTCCTCCACTGCGGCAATCGGATTGAGCCCGGCCGCCACAACCAGACCCACACGACCTATGGCTACCGGTACATCCAGCAGCGGCCTGCCGGGGCGGCCGATGGCCAGAATGCCATCAAGCTGCAGCGCGCGTAATCGAGCCCGCACCCGATTCACTTCCTGCAAGGCCGCCGCCGGGATCTCCCGAAAGCTTGCCCCGATGCAACCAAAGCCGCTCTCCGCAGCAAAACGCACCTGGGTCATGCGGCTCTTCAGAAACATCTCCACCGGATCGACGGTAGTAGCATCAAAGTGAATCAACTGTACAAAGCGGACCGGTTTGCCGGCCCGCAGCTCCAGCAGTCCCCCGAACCGCGCATAGACCTGCACACCCGAGGCGCGCAACGCTCCGTCCATTGTCACGCTGCTCACCGTGCCGACCGCCGCCTGTCCATAGGCCACGTGATGACCGCCCAGGCGCTCTCCCTCTGCGGCAATGAGGACGCGGCGGCCCATGCCGAGGCCCCGGTCCAGAACACCGCGAATCGTCTCATAGGCCCGCGGCAGATCGCTGGCCCGAAAGGTCGAAACATTCAGCACCACCGTGCCCCGCTCGGTCGCCGGATCCAGCGACATGCGATAGGACAGGTTGTCCAAGCGCGCCGAGGCCAGCTCCATCTTGTTCAGGGCCGTACCCCGATCCAACTCGCGCAGCCCCGCATCGGTAATCTCGCGTCGCCGCCGCCCCGCAGGGCGCACAAACCCCTTCTGCTCCATCTTGCAAAGATAGTTCCGCACCATTCGAGACCGCAAATCCACCCCCAACTCCCGCAGTTCGAGCGAAATGGCGTCGCTCGAAATCGGCTCTCCCGCATCCGCGAGCACCCTGAGAATCGCGTTGTTCGTCTTGTTCTTCGCCGCATCCATACTTATTTGTCGGCAATAATGCCAATATTTTACCGATTTTCAGCGTGCCGATTGTTTCCCGAATCAAGGCGCTAGCGCGCGAATTCCGCGCATTCCGATCCTGTCTCTTGGGACCTGCGCTTGCCGGATACCGCCTCGGAGCCAAGCCGAACACGCAGCGGATGGGCCCTTCTGGCCTGCCGGTTTGAATTGCTCGCGCTGTCCCGATGTACTCCTGCTTCTCCGCAGGAAAACCCGGCGCTGTTTCGGCACACTATTCGATTCGAATTGCCGAATCCACTCAAAATATGCGATCGGCGAAAACAGATGTCTTTATCGGCATCCTTATGCCGATAATATGGGAGTCACAAAAGAGGGCGGCGGTCCTTCGCCGTCAATGGGGCTGGCAACACGGAGGTCTGACACATGGATGACAAGTTGAATCCCTTCAAAATCGCGCAGGTACAATTCGACGCGGCGGCAGAGATGCTGGGGCTCGATTCGGCATTGCGGGAGTTCCTGCGCTGGCCGATGCGGGAATACAAGTTCACCATCCCCCTGAAGATGGACGACGGCTCGACCGAGGTGTTTCACGCCTATCGGGTGCAGTACAACGATGCGCGCGGCCCGAACAAAGGCGGCCTCCGCTGGCATCCGGACGAAACGCTGGACACCGTTCGCGCCCTGGCCGCCTGGATGACCTGGAAATGTGCCGTCGTGGATATTCCTCTGGGCGGGGGCAAGGGCGGCATCACCTGCGACCCCAAGAAGCTCTCCGAAACGGAGAAGGAACGCCTGGCCCGCGGCTGGATGCGCGTCATGGCCCGCCAGTTAGGTGAGCACCGCGACGTGCCCGCGCCGGACGTTTACACCACGCCGCAGATCATGGCCTGGATGATGGACGAGTACGAGACGATCGTGGGCCGCTCACACCCCGCTGTCATCACCGGTAAACCCTTGGCTCTGGGCGGATCGCAAGGACGTGGCGACGCGACGGCACGCGGCGGCGTCTACACCGTGCGGGAAGCCTGCAAGCTGCTCGACGTGAATGCCAAGGGGACGTTCGCTGTGCAGGGCTTCGGCAATGCAGGCCAATTCGCGGCACTGCTGCATCCCGAAATCCTCGGGGGCGGCACACTCGTGGCCGTTTCGGATACCAGCGGTGCGATCCATAACCCGAATGGCATCGATCCGAAGGCGATCGTCGAACACAAGCTCAAGAAAGGCGCGGTCGCCAGCTTCCCCGGCGCAAAGAAAATCTCGAACGCCGAATTGCTTGAACTCGAAGTCGATGTCCTGTATCCCTCCGCGCTCGAAAACGTCATTACCGACGAAAACGCCGGCCGTATCAAGGCGCGCATTGTCTGTGAGCTGGCGAATGGGCCGACCACCCCGGAGGCCGACACGTTGCTGCACGGAAACGGGGTGCATGTCATTCCCGACTTCCTGGCGAATGCCGGTGGGGTGACGGTCAGCTATTTCGAGCAGGTGCAGGGAACCTATAATTATTATTGGTCCCTGGAGGAGGTGCAGCGTCAGTTGGATGCGCGTATGACCAAGGCGTATCACGACGTCCACACGATGGCGAAGGAGAAGGATGTGCATATGCGATTGGCCGCCTACCTGGTGGCGGTGAATCGAGTGGCGGAGGCCGTAAGGCTCCGTGGCTGGGTGTAGTCCCCCCCCCATGCTCACCCGCGCGTTGAGCGCGGCGTCCGCCCTCTGGCCCGTCCCGGATCATCCGGGGCGGGCCTTTCTCGTCTCAGGCACGTTCTGTTGCGGAAATGAAGGCAGCGTTCTTCTTGAGCCGCCTCTTCCTCGCAACTACAGTGATAGGCATGAAGGGTCCGGTTCCAAAATGAAGGTTCGCCAGCTTGGGTCAACGGGTCTCCGGGTCTCCGAAGTGGGCTTTGGAGCCTGGCAACTGGGGAACAACGATCACTGGGCCGGGATGGACGACGCCGCGGCCCATGCGCTGGTTGCCAAGGCACTGGATAACGGCGTGACCCTCTTCGATACCGCACCGAACTATGCCCAGGCGAACAGCGAGCGTTTGCTGGGCGAAGCGCTCCAAGGCAAAAGGGATCAGGTGGTGTTGGTCAGCAAGTTCGGCCACCGTTCGGATGAAACGTTGGACTTCTCCACCCACGGATTCTGGACCAGCCTGCACGGATCCCTGGAGCGCCTGAAGACCGACCATCTCGACGTCATCCTGCTGCACAATCCCCCGCCGGACTTCCTGAGCGGAAACCACGAAATCTGGAACGTCATGCGACAGGCGCAGGCACAGGGCAAGATCCGCTTCTATGGCGCTAGTGTTGACTACGCCCATGAAATCCGGCAGGTCCTCGACACGACCGATGCCCACGTGCTGGAGATTCTGTTCAACGTCTTGCACCAGGACGCCCGTGCCGCCTTCGATCTTGTCCGTGACAAGAACGTTGGCATTCTCACCAAGGTACCCCTCGATAGCGGCTGGCTCACTGGACGGTTCACCGCCGAAAGCCGGTTTGAGGGCATTCGCGCCCGCTGGAGTCGCGAAGACATTCGACGGCGCGCGGAACTTGTCGGGCAACTTGACTGGCTTACAGCCGATGGCGCCCCCCTGGCAGAGAAGGCGCTCGCGTACCTGCTGAGCTATGAAGAAGTGAGTTGTATCATTCCCGGCATGCGCACACCGGGCCAACTGGAAACGAACCTCTCTGCGGCGGGTCAACGCCTGTGCACGGCCGACCGTATCCGGCTGGAACAGTTCTGGGATGACTTCACGAAGAATGGGAGCGAACGATTGCCTTGGTGACGATCGCAAGAAGGAGAGGAAGTACGGCATATGGAATATCGACATCTAGGTAAATCCGGTTTGAAACTCTCAGCCCTTTCTCTTGGGTCCTGGGTCACCTTCGGCAAGCAGGTGGACGTCAAGGACGCCGTCGCCATGCTTCAAACCGCCTATGAAGGGGGCATCAACTTCTTCGATAATGCCGAAGCATACGAAGCCGGCGAATCGGAGCGTATCATGGGCCAGGCCATTTCCGAGCTGGGCTGGCCGCGCGACACGTTTGTGGTCTCTTCCAAGGTCTTCTGGGGCGGCAAACATCCCACGCAGGTCGGACTTTCCGCCAAGCACGTGCGCGACGCCTGCGATCATGCCCTGCAGCGGCTGTGTGTCGATTATCTCGATCTCTACTTCTGCCACCGCCCCGACGTCGACACCCCCATCGAAGAAACCGTCCGCGCCATGCATCAACTGGTCATGCAGGGCAAGGTGCTCTATTGGGGTACGTCCGAGTGGAATGCCCAGCAGATCACCGAGGCGCACCTGGTCGCCCGGCGCGAGCACCTGACACCGCCGACCATGGAGCAGCCCCAGTACCACATGCTGCACCGCGACCGTGTCGAAGCAGAGTACCGGCCGCTCTACGAAGCCTTCGGAATGGGCACCACCATCTGGTCGCCGCTCGCCTCCGGCCTGTTGACAGGAAAATACCTCGACGGCATTCCCGAAGGCAGCCGGATGAACCTCCCCGGTTACGAATGGTTGCGCGACCTGATGCTCAGCAACGAGGGGCGTCAGAAGCTGGAGAAGGTCCGGGCCTTGAAGCCGTTGGCGGAAGAACTTGGGATCCCCCTCCATCACCTTGCGCTGGCGTGGTGTCTTAAAAACCCTCATGTCAGCACGGTGATCCTTGGCGCCTCCCGCCTGAGCCAGTTGCAAGACAACCTGCGTTGCCTGGATGCGCTCAAGGTATTGGATGAGGGCGTCATGCAGCGGATCGAAGACATCCTCCAAAACCGCCCGCCTGATCCTGAACGCTTCGGACAGTGAGCCATCGACCGCCCGAGTAGGCGGACGAAAGCAGCCGCGTCAGCCGAATCTTGTAGGACGGGTTCACAACCCGTCCCTCTGAGGCTACGGGGGGACGGGATGTGATCCCGTCCTACAACAGAAGCCGCACTTGAAAGACACATCGCAGTCTCTGGCCGGCAAGACTGGCTCGGTCCGCACTGGAAGAAAAGTTCCATTCAATGGAGAAAAAGTTCCATCGAATGGAACAAAATGTCCACGCCGCATTCACCGCTCAAAACCACGAGTAGACGCAAACATGTAGCCACCGCGGCTTGGGTATGTTGATTTATTAAACCGTGCCGTGGCCTCCTGCGACCCAGCGCTGTGCACAACTGCATGGTGAAGGACAGGATTGTCATCCGTTGAGCTCCCGGCTGTTCTGCGGCACAGCGTCATGGGCGCGGGAGGGTTCGGTGAGGTCGAGGGCGTGAAGGATCGCTGGACGTCTCGCGTACAACCGGGTCCGCGGGGCAAGGGTCCCCGAACCCGCCTGCAACCTCAT
>SLOV01000393.1 GCA_007132345.1 Kiritimatiellia bacterium | reverse complement strand
TGATGTCATAGGTCGACGTTGCGCTTTTCAGGAAACGCCGGACATCGATGTGGTGCAGCCGGACACGCGGGTCGGCCAGCGCGTCGAGCGTGTCGGGGGGCAAGAAAGGGCGGGCCGCGCGCGGGAGGGCGGGGTCGATCTCGACGTAATCGATGTGCGCAACATGGTGACGCAGGATTTCGCGGAGCGTTCCGCGGAGTCCGCCGCCGAGCAGCAGGACACGTTGCGGGTTCCGGTGCTGGGTCATGGCGAAGTGCGCGAAGGTGGCGGCTTCCTGTTCCTCGAGCGCCGCGGGTGCGTCCGGCCCGGCTGTGGAGAAAAGGAAGTGTCCGCTTTGAAAGAAGCTGTACTGCCCGTCGCGCAGGGCAATGGAGATCAACCCGTAGCGGGACGCCTGGCGGGCGACCGGAGCGTGCTCCGGCGCGAGGTGCCGCCAATAGCGTCCATAGCTCCAGGCGTCGAGAGGCGCGAAGAGCGGGAGGGCAGCGAATCCGGCGAGCGCCAGCAGGATGGCCCCTCGTGTGACCGTCGATGACCCGGTCGTTCCGGCCTGGCGGCGGCAATACCAGAGCACGGCAATGGCCAGCATGCCGACGGCCAGTAGTGCGGCAGGAAAGACGTTTGCCATCCGCACAAGCACGAAGGTGAAGAACACGCCGCCCACAATGCTGCCGACGGCCTCCGCCATATAGGCTTTACCGGCGGCCAGGGTGTTGGTTTCGCCGTCCGCTTCCCGCCAGAGGCGCGCCAGCAAGACGAAAGCACCGCCCAGCAGCAGCCCCACCGGAGCCAGCAGGAGGAAGCAGGCGATGACCATATCCGAAAGCGACAGCAGCGCTCCGGGCAATACAGGGAAAAACCCGCGGATGAGGCGGCTGGCAACCAGACTGGCCGGCATCGCCAGAAACAGGCCGGCCACCCAGCAGACGAGCAGCCGTAACGGGCGCCGCGCCCGTGGCACATAGTGCGAAGCCCATCGGCTGCCGACGCCCACCCAGACCATCCAGGCGGCGAGGATGACGCCAATCGACAGTTCGCTGCCATGGAAGACCATCAGCAATTCGCGCAGCAGCAGGATCTGTCCGACCTGACCGGCGAATCCCAGCGCGATCACCGCGCCCAGCAGGGGCACCTGTTTCCGATTCCTCATTGGCTTTACGAGTCCCCGTTCATGTGCGCGTTATCCACAGGACGCCGTACAGAAGTGGGCGAATTTTTCGCAAAAAAAGCAAGCATTCGTCTTGACCTACAATTTTGTCGGAGTAAATATGGCGCCGAACCCCTAACAAAGGAGTGGTGTGGTATGAAGAAACTGATGGTATGTGCTCTGGTCGGTCTGGTCGCGGCTTCTGTCTCGGCTCAGGATCTGTCTCAGGGAAGGAATGAAATCGGTCTTTCCGGCAATATCAAGCTGGATGAGCCCGACCCCATTGATTATCAGGTCGATCTGGACGTGAAGTACGGGTATTTCGTACGGGATCGAATCCAGGTCGGTGCGAATGTTGGCGTTTCCGCCAATGACCTGAGCTGGACGCTGTCCCTCGGACCCTACGCGGAATACAACTTCGACCTGGGCGAGCGTTGGCCGAACTTGTCGAAAGTGGTTCCGTTTGTCGGTGCCGGTATCGCGCTGGCGACGGCTGAAATCGACAAGCCTACACGCATTAGCGATATCGACCTGGATGTCGATCGCGGTGAAGGCCTGACGAAGACTGAAAGCAGCACCGGCGTTGCCTTGAACGGCGAGGCCGGGTTGAAGTACTTCATCTCGGACAGCGTCGCGCTTACCGGCAGCTTCGACTTCTCCTGGTCGAGCGACGATGTGTTCGGCGGGAGCAGCAGCGCGAAGAACATCCTGCTGGGCCTTCGCGCCTACTTCTAAGATCGTATCGCACTCCGGTGCGACGGAAAAAGCAGCCCACGGCAACGTGGGCTGCTTCTTTATTAAGGGGAATCGCTGGAACCGGGGGCCGGGTTGACAGCGCGAGAAGCCGCACATATCATGTGTGCTGTGAATTCGGAACGGAACCATTCGAACGTTGCCAACTGGCTCGCTCTTAGCGGGGCGGCGCTTGCGCTATGCAGCGCAGGCGGCGCTTGCGGTGTGGGCCGTACGGACGATTCGGGTTGAGTTGACCCGCTATTCACCAAACAGCATCACCCACCGCGGCGCGGTGGGTTTTTTGTCGCCCGCCTGCGTCCCGGAGAGGGTGGGAATGAAACTTGTCAGCCGACAGGGTTTCGGAGAGAGTGCCGATCGCCCTGCACGGCAGGAAAGGAAGAAGGCGATGAAGCAGGATGCAAAAGACAGGGTAATCATATTCGACACGACGCTGCGGGACGGCGAACAGTGTCCCGGCGCCAGTATGGGCATGAGCGAAAAGCTGCAAGTGGCGCAGCAGCTTGCCCGTTTGCGTGTCGACGTCATTGAGGCAGGGTTCCCGATCGCCTCGCCGGGCGATTTCGAAGGTGTACGGGCCGTGGCGGAGCAGGTGAAAGGGCCGCGTATTGCCGGCCTGGCCCGTTGCATCGAAAAAGATATTCTCGCTGCTGCCGAGGCGGTGGCCCCGGCCGGGAAACGGGCGCGTATTCACGTCTTTCTGGCCACCTCCGCCATTCACCGTCAGTTCAAGCTGCGCAAAGCGAAGCAGGAAATTGTGCGTCAGGCAGTCGCCGGCGTGGAACTGGCGCGGAGCTTCGTGAAGGATGTGCAATTCAGCCCGGAAGATGCGGCGCGCACCGAGCCGGAGTTTCTCGCGGAAGTCTGCCGGGCCGTGATCGCCGCGGGTGCAACCACGGTGAACATTCCCGATACCGTCGGTTATGCGGTGCCGTCGGAGTTCGCCGACTTAATCTCCTATCTCTTCGACCACGTGCCGGAACTCGCGGATGTGACGGTGCACGTGCACTGCCACAACGACCTCGGCATGGCGGTCGCCAATTCGTTGGCGGCGGTCCAGGCAGGGGCGCGCGGGATCGAGTGCACCATCAACGGTCTGGGCGAGCGGGCCGGCAACTGTTCGCTGGAAGAAGTGGTCATGGCCCTGCGCACCCGCGGGGACGCCTTCGGAGGCCTCTGGACGGGGATCGAGACGACCGAACTCTATCGGGCCAGCCGCATGGTGAGCCAGTTGACGGGCATGGTGGTGCAGCGCAACAAGGCCGTCGTGGGCGCCAACGCGTTCGCGCACGAATCGGGCATTCACCAGGATGGCATGCTGAAGGAGCGGACCACCTATGAGATCATGAAGCCGGAGGACATCGGCCTGACGGGGACCGACCTGGTTCTGGGCAAACACTCGGGCCGGCACGCCTTTCGAGAGCGCATCCGGGCCATGGGCTTCCGGCTCACCGACGTAGAATTGGAGCGCGCCTTCGAGAGTTTCATCGAGTTGGCCGACAAGAAGAAGTCCGTCTATGACGACGACCTCATCGCCATCGTGCAGGAGCAAATCTCGGAAGTTCCGAAGGTCTATCTGCTCGATTACCTGAATGTGACCACCGGCACCGACACGGTGCCAACCGCCACGGTCCGGCTGAAGAAAGATGGATCCATCTATCAGGACGCCGCTTGCGGCGACGGCCCTGTGGATGCAGCCTTCAAGACCATCGAGCGGATCACGGAGGAGCCTGGCAAGGTCCTCGACTTCTCAATTCAGTCCGTGACCAAAGGCAAAGACGCCATCGGCGAAGTGAGCCTGCAGGTGGAATATGAGCAAGGGACGGTGGCCGGCAAGGGATCGAGCACGGACATCGTGGAGGCGAGCGCCAAGGCATACCTGAACAGCCTGAATCGCTACCTCTTCTCTCGCGATCAGAGCGATACCACCAGCGCCCCGCCGCCGAAGAAGCGGGCCGCGGCAACGAAAAAGCGGCCCGCGGCACGGAAAAGAAAATGACGTCTCCGCGCAAGATCGGCCCTCAAACGGTCCCCTACGCAGTGTTAGGCCACCCGGTGGCCCATTCTCTTTCGCCCGCCATGCATAATGCGGCGTTCGAGGCCATGGGGCTGGATGCCGTCTATCTCGCCTTCGACGTCACCGCGGACCGATTGATGGCCACGCTGACTTCCTTGCGCGAGCTCGGCTTCGGCGGGGTGAATTTGACGCTGCCCCTGAAGGAGACGGCCCGCGAGGAGATGCAACTGCTACACGAATCGGCGCGGCGCGCAGGCGCGGTCAACTGCGTGGCCTTCACCCCGGAAGGCGTGCGCGGCTACAATACAGACGGCGACGGCTTCCTGCGCGCGCTGGCTGAACTGGGGATGGACTCACTACGAGGCCGCTCCGTTGCAGTCCTTGGCAGCGGCGGGGCAGCGCGCGGTGTGGCCATTGCCTGCGCACATGCCGGCGCGGCGCAGATCGCGATCGTGGCGCGCAACGCGAAACGGGCCGAACGCCTCACCGCGGACCTGCACGCCACCGGATCGAGCGTGGAGACGCGGGCGGTCCTGGAGGCCGCCGCGCAGGAGCAGGAAGTACGGGCGGCGGACCTTGTGGTGCAATGCACGCCCGTGGGCCTGCGCCCCGGCGAACCTCCACTCTTTCAGGCCGACGCCTTTCGCGAGGGACAGTGGGTCGTCGATACGATCTACGTCGTGCCCGAAACCCCCTTAATGAAGGCCGCGCGCCAGGGTGGCGCACGTGTCGCCAACGGCCTCGGCATGCTGTTGCATCAAGGGGCGCTCTCGCTCGAAATCTGGACGGGTGCCGAGGCGCCGGTCGAGGCAATGCGCACCGCGCTGGAGGAGGCGATGACTTTATGAACGAACCCTCCGCGTTCATGCAGATGTACGCCAACGTCATGGTCTTCTTCCTTGGCGCCTGCTGGGGCAGCTTTCTGAACGTCTGCATTTATCGGATTCCGGAAGAGTTATCGGTGGTCAAGCCCCGCTCCCGCTGCCCTGTTTGCCTCAAGATGATCGCCTGGTATGACAACATTCCCATGCTGAGCTGGCTGCTGTTGCGGGGCCGTTGCCGCGCCTGCAAGACCGGGATCTCGCCGCGCTATTTTCTCGTCGAACTGCTCACGGCGGTTCTTTTCCTTCTCGTCTGGCTGCGCTACGGCTTTGCCGCCGTCACACCGATCTATTGGCTGATGGTGTTTGGGCTGGTCCTGGCCACGTTCATTGATTTCGACCATTTCATCATCCCCGACCGTGTCAGTATTGGCGGCATGTTGCTCGGCCCGGTGCTCTCCGTGCTTGCACCTTCCCTGCATGGAGAAGAGGCATGGTGGCCAGCTCTGTTGGCGTCGCTTATTGGTCTGGCGGCGGGGTACGGGTCTCTTCGTGTCGTCGGCATCGTGGGCACCTGGCTGTTCAAAAAGGACGCTATGGGCCTGGGCGACGTGAAACTACTGGGCGCGCTCGGCGCTTTCCTCGGTTGGCAGGCGGTCATCTTCGTGATTCTGGTCTCCTCGTTGCTTGGATCGGTTGTGGGAATAGGCCTAATCGTTTCAGGCCGCGGCCAGTGGTCGGGGCGTATTCCGTACGGCCCTTATATTGCCCTCGCCGCCGTCATCTGGGCGCTGGGCGGAGACGCCTGGTGGGCCTGGTATGCCGCCTGGGTGACCGGGCAATAAGATAAAAAGCTTTTATGAAAGCGCTTGATTCCCGAGCCGTCCACAAGATAGGTTAAAGGGCAATTCGCAAATAGTTATCGCTGCGGAGGGGAGGCACCGTGCAGGCGACAGTGAAATGGTTTAACGCCAGAAAGGGATTCGGCTTTCTGGTTGTAGATGGACATGAACAGGACATCTTTGTCCACTACTCCGTCATTGACGGAGAGGGATTCCGTACC
>SLOV01000352.1 GCA_007132345.1 Kiritimatiellia bacterium | reverse complement strand
GGCTGGATGATTGCCTATGCCCCCTTCGACGAACCGAAATACGCCATCGCCTTCGTCCTCGACGACGCCGACAGCGGCGGCATGGACGTGGCCCCGCGGATCCGCCGCATCTTAAGCGGGTTGCTTGGCGTTACGCTGGATACCGCCCACGAAGCGACAGGAGGGGGTCATGGCTAAATCGTCGTGGACCTTCTGGCTGGGCCGCATGGACCACTGGTTGCTGCTGATGGTGATGGCGCTGATGGTGATCGGCGTGCTCTTCATCTACAGCGCCGCGTGGGTGGGCGACGGCTTGCCGGTGCCCGGTTTCTACCGTCGCCAGATGCTCTGGGGCGCAGGCGGCCTGGTGGGATACCTTACGCTTATGCGCTTGGATTATCGGCAGATCGCCTCCGCGGCCTGGCTCCTCTATGCCATTGGCCTCGCGCTCTTGGTGCTGGTCCTCTTTGTCGGCGAGGCCGTTCACGGTGCGCGGCGCTGGTTAAACCTACTCGGCCTGCAGGTGCAGCCCGCGGAGTTTGCAAAGCTCTCCACGTTGCTGGTTCTTGCCCGCTATCTTGCCGCGCCGGGCACGCAGATGGCGTCGTGGAAGACGCTGCTGACAAGCGGGATGATCGTGGGCGCGCCGTTTCTTC
Organism: Kiritimatiellia bacterium; assembly: GCA_007132345.1. Taxonomy (GTDB): domain Bacteria; phylum Verrucomicrobiota; class Kiritimatiellia; order SLOV01; family SLOV01; genus SLOV01. The sequence continues at coordinate 5,175 of SLOV01000352.1, read as the reverse complement.
TCATTCAGGCGCAACCCGACCTCGGCACCGCGGTTGTCCTGCTGCCGATTGCGGGCGCCATGATCTTCGTGGCCGGCATGCCGCTCCGGCGAATCGCGTTTTTATTGTGTGTGGGTGCACTTCTCCTGCCGGTGGGCTGGGTCTTCGCCTTGAGCGACTACCAGCAGGAGCGGGTGCGCGTCTTCTTCGATCCCGGCCGCGATCCCCTCGGCGCCGGATGGAACAAGATGCAATCGGAAATTGCCGTGGGCTCCGGTGGGCTCACGGGGAAAGGGTATCTCGAGGGGACCCAGAATGTTTTGGGCTTTCTGCCGCGGTCCGTGGCTCCAACCGACTTCATCTACTCGGTGATTGCGGAGGAAACCGGATTCGTTGGCTCGGCCATCGTGCTGTCCCTGTATGCCGGCGTCATGCTGGCCGTCGGCCGGGCAGCGTTAGTTTCGAGAGATAGACTTGGACGTCTCATTGCGGTGGGTGTGGCAGCGTTACTCTTCTGTCACGTTGCCGTGAATATTGCCATGACCATTGGCCTCATGCCGATCACCGGTCTGCCGTTGCCCCTCATCAGCTACGGCGGCTCTTTCATGATCAGCACGTTGTGTGCGTTGGGCCTGGTCCAGAGCGTGTTCGTGCGCCGCATCCGCCGATGAGCGTCCCGTACTTTGAAAGGAGTAGAGCATTATGTTCGGACTGCTGAAAAAGCATAAGCGGGAAATCATTGTGAACGTGGAATACCTGGAAACGCGGGTGGCCGTGCTCCAGGACGGGAAACTCGAAGATTTCTTCATCGAGCGCCCCTCCGACGAGCGGATCGTCGGCAGCATCTTCAAGGGCCGCATTCAGAATCTGGAAGACGGACTCCAGGCCGCATTCGTGGATATTGGGCTGAAGAAGAATGCCTTCATTCACTACTGGGACATGATTCCCGAAGACACGGCGCGGCTCGAAGCCGAAGAGGGCGTGAGCGCCCGGCGAAGCGGGAGCCGCCGCAAGAAGTGGGCGCCCGGCGAAATGGCCAGGAAGTTTCCGGTCGGTTCGGAGATCGTGGTGCAGGTCTCGAAAGGCGCCATTGGCACAAAGGGACCGCGGGTTACCGCCAACCTGAGCATTCCGGGGCGCTTCCTGGTGCTGCTGCCCGGCACCACGCTCAAAGGCGTCTCCCGCAAGATCGAGGATGCCAAAGAGCGACAGCGCCTCAAGAAGGTGCTGGCCCGGCTGCCGGTCCCGGAAAATACGGGCATCATCGTGCGTACGGTCGCTTCCGGTGCGCGAAAGACCGCGTTCGTACGCGACATGCGCGCCTTGGCCACGAGTTGGGCCGAAGTCGAAGAGGGCATTCGCAACACCCCGGCGCCCTGCAAGCTCTACCAGGAACCCGACCTTGCCGAGCGTGTGGTGCGCGATGCACTCACCGAGGATGTCGGGCGCATCGTCATCGATGACCGCGAGAAATACGAAGGCGTCAAGACGTTGGTGGCCCGTATTTCCCGCCGCACACGCGGACGGGTCCAGCACTACAATGGCGATGCGCCGATCTTCGATCACTTCGATGTCGAGCGGCAGCTCGAAAGCGCCTTCCGCCGCAAAGTCTGGCTGAAGGGCGGCGGTTATCTGGTCTTCGACGAGACCGAGGCGCTAGTCGCCATCGATATCAATACGGGCCGCCATAAGGGAGGGCCCAGCCAGGAGGAATCGATTCTTCAGGTCAACCTGGAAGCGGCCGAGGAAATCGCCCGACAACTGCGCCTGCGCAATATTGGCGGCCTGGTGGTGATCGACTTCATCGATATGCGACATCGCAGGAACCAGAACGCGGTCTATCGCGCGCTCCGAGAGCACCTTCGCGGAGACAAGGCCCGCAGCAATGTCCTGCAGATTTCGCAGTTGGGGCTTGTGGAAATGACGAGGCAACGCGCCGAGGAGAGCATCCGCGCCACGGCCTATACCGATTGCCCTTACTGTCATGGCCGGGGCAAGGTGAAATCGACGCTGACCATGAGCGTAGAAGTGCAGCGGCACATTGCCGAAGTCCTGCGGCGGCAACAGAGCGGTAAGGAGGATTTACCCTTGAAGATCACGGTCAATCCCTCCGTGCTGGAGCGGTTCCGGAAAGAGGACGAAGCACAGCTTGTCGAGATCGAGCAGAAATTCCACGGGCACCTCACGTTCGTCTCCAATGCCAATCTGCATGTCGAGGACTTCATCATCAGCCACGCGGAGCGAGGAACGGAGTTCTTCTCGACCGTGGAGCATTGAGGGGGTCGGTCAAGGATGGTTGATCCAGCCGGAGGTGCCGTCTTCGTACTCCTCCTTCTTCCAGATCGGAAGCCGCGCTTTGGCCTCGTCGATGGCCGCGCGGCAGGCGGCGAAGGCGGCATCGCGGTGCCCGGCAAGGACGCCGACCCACACGGCGGTCTCGCCGATGCGCAGTGTGCCCACCCGGTGCACGCAGGCGACGTCAATAATCGCATACGTCTCGCGCAGCTCCGCCTCAATACGGGCAAACTCGCTCGACGCAATTTCCGCGGCGCCCTCGTAATGAAGCCGCACAACATTGCGCCCCTCGTTGCGGTTCCGCACGCGTCCCTCGAAGAAGACGACAGCCCCAGCGCCCTGGTCGGCAAAATCGGCGGAGAGCCGGGCCGCATCGATGGGAGAGTCGCTCAGCGTAAACATCCTCAGCCTCCAGCAACGGGGGGAAGAAACGCCACGGTGTCACCCTCTTGCAGGGCGCAGTTCCAATCGCTCATTTCCTGATTCACCGCTACGCGAAGGTTTTCCACCCCGAGCGGGAAGTCGTATTGGCGGCGCAATTGTTCGTATAATTCGTGCGGATTGGCCACCAGCGCGCGGACGCGCTCGCCATTCTTTCGCGTCGCTTCGCGCATTTGCGCATAGTACTCGACGCGCACGGTGATCGGTTCCGCAGCCATGGCGCCCTTCATGCGCTCCGCTTTTCGATGTCGTGCCGCCCGCCGCTCTTGGCGAGCAGCTCCACCCGCTCGATCCGGATATCGTGGGAGAGCGCTTTGCACATGTCATAAATCGTCAGCGCCGCAACCGTGACCGCCGTGAGCGCCTCCATTTCGACCCCGGTCTTATGCACCACGCGGGTTTCGGCCTCGATGACCACCCGGTGCGGGGCAGAAGCTTCAATGCGGATCGAGCAGTCGTCGAGCCCGATCGGATGACAGAAGGGGATCAGGTCGCTGGTCTTCTTGGCGGCACTGACGCCGGCGATGATGGCGGTCTGGAACACCGGCCCTTTCGCGGAGCGAATCTCGCCATCGTGCAGCGCTTTCCAGACCGGATCGGGCAGGACCATCTCCGCCCGCGCGACGGCCGTGCGCAGGGTGGGGGTCTTGCCGCTCACGTCGACCATACGGGGTTGCTGGTTCTTATCGAGATGGCTCAGCATCGATCAGATCCAGAGCGTCAGCGGCACGATGGAGCCAGCGGGGAAATGGGACGGCCCGGCGGGCAGTTCGATAAAACCGTCGGTCTCGGCCAGCGCCACCATGTTCCCGGAAGTGTTATAGCGGGCCGGGGTGACGGCGATCTGTCCCGATTCGGTATGCCGCATTCGCACGGGCGGAAAGAAGGTGAGGGCGGGGGCAAACTCCACGTCCGCTTCCAGCACGGCCGGAATCGGGGGCGCTGGCTCGCCGCCTATGGCCCGTTCGAAGAAGGGGCGCACATATTTGTGGAGGCAGACGAGCGTCGAAAGAGGATTACCCGGCAGCCCGAAAATAGCTTTTTGATCATGCAGGCCAAACCACAACGGTTTACCGGGGCGCTGCGCCACGCCCTGAACCATAGGGGGGATGCGAAGAGATTCGAGTGCCCGGCTGACAAAGTCGAAGTCACCCGCGGCAACGCCGCCGAGGGTAATGATGAGATCGAAGCGCCCCAGAAGCGCCACAAGCGTATTGCGCACCTGGTCGAAGTCGTCGGGGATATGAAAGGTGCTGATGCGCCTGGCGCCGAGGCGGCTCAGTGCGGCATGCAGGGCGTGGTGCGTGCTCATGCGCACCTGGTGCGGCAGAATAGGGCGGCCCACATCCACCAGTTCGTCGCCGGTCGATACGATGGCCACGGTTGGGGCCCGGCAGACGCGGACTGTGGCAAGGCCCGAAGAAGCAATGACGCTCATCTCGTTGGAGCGGATCGCAACACCGGGGGCGAGCAGCCGGCCCCCCTGCTTCAGGTCCGAACCCTGTTCGTGTACATACTGGCCCGGTGCCGGATTGGCCGCCTCCGCCAGCGTCGCGATGCCGTCTGCTTCGCGGTATTCCTCCCGGGGAACCACACAGTCGGCGCCTGCTGGCAACACGGCGCCGGTCATGACGCGAATCGCGTCTTCTGCCGAATCGCAGTGCAACGGCGGGGCGCCGGCCGGCTGCGTGGCCTGAATACGGAAGGATCGCCGGCCTTCCGCATAGGCGGCGTGCGAGATGGCTATGCCGTCCATGGTCACGCGGTCGAAGGGGGGCAGGTCCCGTTCCGCACGAACCTCTTGCGCCAGAAAGCGGCCCATGGCCTCGGAAAGGGGCACGGACACGTCGGGATAGCGCACGCCGGTTTCGCTGACGATGGCGACGGCTTCTTCAACGGAGCACAGCGAAGGCTGGGGAGAGAAGGACGCGGCGTGTTTCGGATCGGGTTCCGGTTGCTTCATGGGGCTGCGTTGGCCTCAGGCAGAGACGGAGGTGTCTTGCGGTTGCAGCTTCTTGGACATGCGGAGCTGGTTGTGCTGTTCGTCCGCGCGACCAAAGCTCACCTGATCCATGCATTGGTTCATCAGAAAGATGCCGACCCCCCGGGTATGGCCGCGGTCCCAGTGATCGGGAAAGGTGGGAGGCGTGTAGTTCCCGACCTCAAAGTGCTTTCCTTCGTCGGTAATCTCCACGACGAAATCGTCACTCGTTAAGTCGACCGTAATCAGGATTGGCGGCTTCGGCGCCAGATCCGCATAGCCGTGCTCGATGATGTTGGCGCATGCCTCGTCGACGGCAATTTCCACTTTGGTCGACTCCACTTCATCGTAACCAACGGACGAAGCGAGGTGATTGATGAGCAGCCGGATGAGCGCAAGCGATTTGGGGTCGCCTGGCACCTCCAGCTTGAAGATACGCCTGCCTGAATGACCACTCATGTTCTATCCGTCTTCTCTTT
>SLOV01000096.1 GCA_007132345.1 Kiritimatiellia bacterium | reverse complement strand
TCCTCCTCTACACGGCCGCGAATCATCAGCTCGCGGAATGCGTCGTCGAGCCGAATTCGATTGGTGATGTCGATGTCCCCGAGGGGCACCTCGACCCGTTCCCGGTCTTCCATCAGAACAGTGAGTATTCCCTCATGCAGGCGGAAGAACGTTCCGCGAACCACCTGCCCGTCACTCCGTCGAACGACGAGCGCGTCGCCCCGTTCGAAAGGTGGGAAGCGGGCGTTGATGTCCTCGGCAACCTGCTCGCGTGCGATGGCCCTGAGTTGTTCGAGTCCCTCTGGCCGGCCCATATCGGCGGCTCGTCTCAGGAAAACGACGCCGCGCTCCATGCTGTGCTCCATGCCTTCTCCGTTCATGGCCATAAAGCCCATCTGCATGAGCGCGTCCGGGTGATTCTTCTCTGCCGCCCTTTCGAACCATTCGGCGGCGGTGGCAGCATCCGCCGAGACGTGTTCACCCGTGTAGTAAAGCTGGCCGAGCAGAAACTCCGCCTCGGTATGGCCCTGTTCTGCTGCCTGTTGCAGGTAGCCGAGCCCCTCCTCCACGTTGGGGTCAACGCCATCCCCGCGGATCAACATCCGGCCCGCCATGAAGAGCGCCTCGCGGTGTGTCCCCAGGGTGGCCTGCTTGAACCAGGCAAGGGCGGTGCGTTTGTTGACGTCGACGTCGTTTCCTGCGTAGTAGGCGGAGCCAAGCCGGTAAGCGGCTGCGGCATCGCCCTCGCTGGCCGAGAGGCGCAGTTGGCGAAGATGTTCCGGCTCGTCCACGTCGGCGACCGCCAGCGGAAAATCGTCGAAATCGTCATCGAAGTCGTCATCGAACCCGTTGTTGGTCGTCGGCGCTGGCGCGGGTGCGGGTGTCGCCACTTCTGGGGTGGGGTCGTCGAAGTCGTCAACGTCTGCGGGCGCTGCTGCCACGGCTGTAGGCGCCGGAGAAGGTGAAGTGCCTCGCACCATCCAGACGATAAGCCCGGTGAGCGCGAGCAACATGGCTGCACCGCCCCCGATAATGGCAATACTACCGACGCTGGGGTGGGCACCGGGCAGGCTGCGCTTGAGCTTGGCGCCGCAGTGAATGCAAGTCACCGCGCTGGCGGTGACCCGGTTGCCACACTTAAAACAGCGGACTGCACCGGCATCCTGCTCCGCAGTGTCATGTTCATTGGAATCTGTCACGGTTGGCATTCTCCACAAGTATTATTTCATTGTGTGTGCCGCAATAGGGTACAACCTTCTGCCCTGCACTGCGAACAAAAACGAATACCTTTTTGTCGCATTGACAGCCACCGCTCAATGCGCCTAGGATGCGCGTTTTCCGGGGGATTCCAGTCATCCCGTCGGGGGCGGTTAGCTCAGCTGGCTAGAGCGCCTGCTTCACACGCAGGAGGTCACAGGTTCAAGTCCTGTACCGCCCACCATTCTACAAGTTCAGGGCTGCACTCTGCGGTCGCGGTCGGTGAGGAACATCTGGTCGAAGTTGAAGATCGGGAAGCCGTGCGTGAGGGGGAAGTCGGCCATCATGCGCCCCTCCATGATCTGGAACCAGTCCTTGTCACGGCCCGTGCGCAAGCCGCGGACATAGGGCTGATTGCGCGTTTCGGTCGTGAAGTAGAGGGCGCTGATCCGCTCCATATTGTCGTGAATATGGTAAAACTCCTCTACATCGCGGGGCAGCAACAGGCTGGTCCGGTTTCCGTACCAAGCTGTCGCCCAGGGGATGTCGCTGCTCATCAATTCTTCGGGTTCCAGCAGGCGGGAGACGTTGATGATCATCTGCGCGGCGTAGGGGGGGTAGGGGAAGCCACGGCGCGGCGGGGTGAAAGCCAGGATCAGCGGAACAGTCGAAAAGAAGACGAGCAACACGGTGATCGCCTGCCGGTAAATCGCCAGCGGCAGTTGCAGCCGGTCGAGCAGAATAAAGAAGAAGGCAAGCCCGTAAAGAATGACGATCGGCCAGTACAAGTGTAATAGCCCGATGCTCTGCCGGCCGAAGAAGCTTGCGCCGTAGAGCGTCAGCAGGATGGATAGCGCCAGGCCCCAACGCAGTAGATGGACATGGCGCCTGACGAAGCGATACAGGAACGTGGCGAGGAACAGGCTGATAAAGAACCCGTCGCCCATTGTACGTAACTCGTTTTGATAGAAACTCCGTAGGTTCCCCAGCGATTTTGCATGCAGCACGCGTGCCAGTTTGTCGGCGGGCTCCTCCGCGGGCACCAGCGTCCGGTGAAAAGAGTCGCCAGGATAGTTCCTCGAGTTCTCGACGACCGCGCGCGGCGCAAGCCCGAGCAGCGTGCGGCTGGCTGCCTGGTTCCGCATCATCCATGGCGCCACGCCGATCAGGATGACCAGCAGATAGACGGCGGACCACTGCCATCCTCTTCGAAAGGCGAACAGGATGTAGAGGGCAAGGCCTGGAGCCAGCGCGAACGCGCCATAGCGGGTCAAGCCCGCCAGCAGCGTCAGCAGGGCGCTGAACACCACAAGTCCGATCCAGGTCGCCTTGGAATCGTTCTTCTCGTGGCGGTCCGCCGCCCACAGGAGGGTCAGAATGGCCGAGGAGACAAAGAATCCGGCCATCGGCAGGCTGGTCCCGGAGATGCTGGTGGTCCAGACCGTGTTGCTGAGGAAATAGACGGTCGCGCCAAGAACCCCGATGCGACGGTCGAAAAGGCGGTTGCCGAGCAGAAAAAGCACAAGCCCCGTCAGAGCCGTGAAGAGATGGCCCCCGCCCCACACGACAAATTTATCCGGCCCATAGATACGCAAGCCGGCGGCCTCTGGCTCGAAGTCGGGCTGAAGCAACCGGAAGAGCAATGCGAGGTACATGGGGTAAACCGGCGGCTGCATGAGGTCCGGATGCTCCCATATCGGGGGATCCGCAGTGTCCAGGCGATCCATGAGAAGCCGCAAGCTGGAGGGGCGCACCACTTGTGTTTGAAACGAGCCCTGCGTGGCCAGGTTGCGGCCCAGTTGCGCCGCGTCCATCGCCTCCGGATTGTCGAGTCCGTGAAACTGGGTGCCGGTGAAGAGGAACATCACCACCAGTACAAAGAGCGCGTAGAGTAGGCCCTTGACTACCTGTTGCCCCAGACCCACATCCATGCTGTGAATCAGGTCCTGTACACGCGCTGAAACTGGTTTGGTCGCCATAAGTCTTCTTCCTGTGAGAGATTCGTAATGCCGGGCGCGATACTAGACCCCTCCCGGTGAAATAGGCAAGGCGGCATCCTTCCTTCCCAGCAATTCTCAGTATGGTCCGGAACGGGTTCTTCGGGCCTGCCGATGCAGGTACTACGAACGGTTTTTCGCCGGTTTTTCGCCCGTTTGTAGTCCCGCCTTCAGGCGGCAAGGGCCATACTGAGAATCGCTGCTTCCTTCCGGCAAGTGCGCGAGGCGCGGGGTTGAGCCGGTACCGACCTGGCGATATAACTTGTATGGCCCTCCGCAGCAGCCGAAGAGGCACTGATATCCGCCATGACCACCGAAGAAAATCAACGAAAAGCCTTCAAGGACTGGTTCGACCGCGAGGCGGCCCGCGGCCTGGCCCGGCAGGTCGCCGCGGCCTGGCCCGCGTTTCCCCTCCGGCGCTTCGATCGCACCGCCAGCGAGGGGCTGGAGGCACTGGAATTCCAGGGGCGTGTGCAGCGCTTTTCCGATGCGCTTGCTGCCTGCCTACCCGAAGATGTCCCTGTTGCGCTGGATATCCTGACCCGCTCCCTCCCGCCCGAGTTGCCCAACTGCGAGGCCGTGACCGACGGTTGGCTGCAATGGCCGATCGGTCAGTTTATCGCCGACCACGGCGTGCCCTTTCTTGATGCGTCGATGGCCGCCATGACCGCCCTGACCACCCGATTTTCGTCGGAGTTCGCCATCCGCCCCTTTCTCATCGAGCGCCCGGCGGAGACCTACAAGCGCCTCTACGCGCTGACGAGTCACCCAAATCCGCACGTTCGCCGCTGGTGCTCCGAGGGAACGCGCCCACGCCTGCCGTGGGGGCGGCGCCTGCAAGCCCTGAGCCGGGATCCATCCCCCAGTTGGCCCATTCTCGAAGCGCTCAAGGATGCTCCGGAGCCCTATGTGCGTAAGTCGGTTGCCAACCATCTCAACGACATTGCCAAGGATCACCCCGACCTGGTGATCGCGCGATGCTGCGCCTGGCTGAAGAAAGCGCCCCCTGGCAGGCAGTGGATCGTACGGCACGGCCTCCGAACCTTGATCAAGCAAGGACACCCCGAAGCGCTCGCGCTGCTGGGCTACGCGCCGGTCGAGGGAATCAAGGCCAATCTTCGGGCGGCGCCCCGCAATCCCGCAATCGGTGACTCCATCGAGTTGAAAGCCACGCTGCGTCATGCAGGCAGCACTGCGTGCCGGGTGGCTGTGGATTATGTGGTGCATTTCGCCCGCCCCTCCGGCAAGACCTCGCGGCGGGTCTTCAAATGGACCACGCTGGATCTTGAACCCGGCGGGGAGGTGCGTCTCGCGAAGAAGCATCCCTTGCGCCACACGACGATCCGCACGTTGCACTCCGGCCGGCACCGGATCGAGTTGCAGGTGAACGGCCTGCGCCTGGCGAATTGCACGTTCGACCTTCGTCCGTAGCGCAAACGGCGTCGCTGATGGGAACGGCCTGGAGGGGCGAATCATAGTGGCGGGAGCATCCTGCTCCCGCTCCAAAACACCCTTTGTCGCCCCTCTTTGTCGCCCCTCTTTGTCGACGCCCTTTGTCGACTGCCCGCAAACAGGAATCGACAAAGCTTTACGACAAGGAATTTCGACAAAGGATTCCGCTGAAAAACCTCAGTGGTGGGGCGCCGGCCCATTCCGCCTAACCTTGTCGCAAGCCTTGTCGCGAGCCTTGTCGACCAACATCACGCTGTTTTCGAACATTCTCGACAAAGCTCCCTCCAGAGGCGGGCCAGGCACGACAAAGGAGAGGAAGAGTCATTGCACGGTATCGCGGTGGGGCGTCAGCCTATGCCTCTTTTCGGCGGGGCGTGGTTTTTCAGCAGAATCGACAAAAATCCCCTCCAGAAGCCGCTGAGGGTTCCATCCCATACTGGGGGTGCGCCTGCCCGCCGCTGGAGGGATCTCTGCGATCCCGTCAGCGCGTGGTCGGAGTTTTGCCGGCAATCAGTGGTGTAAGCGGCGTCGTGTAACTCCGCCCTCCAGGGGATGGGAGCCCACCTTGGTGCCATCTTGGGAATGGAGGGGCGAGTTACACGAGCCCGCGTGCGCCTGGTCTTTGTCTGCCTCTGCCCCTCTTCGTCGTCCCTCTTTGTCGACTGCCCGCAAACAGGCTCACCCGATCTTCGGCTTGCTTCATCACCGCGCCCTGCTAACGTTCAGCGCGCTATGTTTGACCCCGTTTCCAACAAAGTGAACTTCCCGGAGATGGAAGAGCGAATGCTCGCTCTCTGGGAACAGGAACAGACCTTTCAAGCTTCGCTGGATCAGCGAAAAGGCGCCAAGGAGTACGTCTTCTACGACGGCCCACCCTTCGCTACCGGTCTGCCGCACTACGGCCACCTGCTCGCTGGCACCATCAAGGACATCGTGCCGCGCTACCACACCATGCGTGGCCACTATGTCTCCCGCCGCTTTGGCTGGGACTGCCACGGCCTGCCCATCGAGGCCCTCGCGCAGGAAGCCCTCGGACTTGCCGGTCCCGCCGCCATTCAGGAGCGCGGCGTCGATGTCTTTAACGAGACCTGCCGCTCTATGGTGCTCACCTACGTCGACGAGTGGCGCCGCATCGTCACCCGCATGGGGCGATGGGTCGATTTCGACAACGACTACAAGACCATGGACCGCACGTTCATGGAAACGATC
>SLOV01000157.1 GCA_007132345.1 Kiritimatiellia bacterium | reverse complement strand
GCTACGCAACGCGGCTCCCGTGGCAACGGGGGGACTCACGTCCGTGTAACTCCGCCCTCCAGGGCGTTGGGATGAGTCTGGGGTGGAGGGGCGAGTTACACGAGCCCGTCAGCGCATGGTCCATGGCGATGGGCGAAATCGTTGGCGTTGGCGGCGTCGTGTAACTCCGCCCTCCACGACGATGAGCAAAAGGGCGAAACTCTGTCATCCGCTCCGGGGAGGGCGGTCAGTGGTTCAGATGCTTCGCCTCGTTCATTTTGCAGGCGGCGGGCGTGGCGCGGCTGATGGGGCGCAGGGAGTCGGTGCACGCAATGGCCTGCTGGATCAGTTTCCAGCGCGCCTCGGGACCGAGAATCCGGTCGCGCTTGATGGACTCGCTTCTAGCAAGGGAGTTCAGGGAGTTCAGGGAGTTCATGATCCCAAACCGGCCACGCTGCGGAAGATGTCGAGGGGGCCATATTCTGTCAGCACGCTGAACACGGACTGGCGTGCCAGCCAATCATCCGATCTTTCGGCAATCGGGCGCCAAGACGCCTCGGTCTCTCCCCAGGATGCGTCCAACTCGACAAGCGCAGCATGGCAGCGGCTACGGTTTTCAGCGGTGTCACGAATCCAGATATCGAGGTCGTAGGTCAGAATGGGTTCGTGCCGAAAAAGGAAATGCATGCCGCCAATGACCATGAATTCGACGTCCTGCGCTTGCAGCGCACGGAGGATTTGGATGACGTCGATCTGCATCGTGGAAAGCTACCAAACAGGCGGGCTTACATCAAGGTGCGCCTTGGTTGCGAAAGGGGAGGGGCATCGAACCGTACGGCACTGCTGATGGCCATCCTGACGCGCTTGCGGAGACGCAAAGGCCCAATGGAAAGCGGGTTCCCGCCTTTGCTCGCTACGGCGGGCAGGCGAGAACCCGCACTTGCAACACCGCTTCGAGTTCCTCGATATTCGCTTGATCCAGTTTGGAGAACGCGCGGTTTTCCGCCGGGTCTTCGCCCGTTTGTAGTCCCGCCTTCAGGCGGCAAGGGCCATAATGAGAATTACGCGGAATTCTGGCGGAGTTCAGGTTCGTCCTTGCCCTCCGGCAGAGAGTCGTCCCCCGCGAGAAGGGACGTTATCCCACCCGCGTGAGGCTACGCAACGCGGCTCCCGTGGCAACGGGGGGACTCACGTCCGTGTAACTCCGCCCTCCACTGTGATGAAGAAAAGTGCGTGCCGAGACCGGGGATAGACCTACACGCCGGGTGTCGGCCCACGGCGGCCTCCTTTGCCGCGCGCGACTTGGACTGGCTTCTCTGTCGGACAGGATCGCCTAAGTTCTGCTTTCCTGATTTCCCGGTAAAACTCGTAGAGCTGGCCCAGATCACGGAACGTCTTGTCGGTCTTCGTCATGTTCAAGCTCCTCAATATCCGCTTGATCCAGTTTGGATAATCTCGCCTGTTTCAGTCGGATCAAGTCTTTCCGTCTCACAACCCGAACGTTGCCCAGCGTCTTGGATTCCGCGATGTCCGCCTGTTCGATCATTTGCCTGTGTTCCGCGCTCCCCGCCACCAAGACGTCTATAGCCAGTTCATCTTCTTGCTCGATTTTGAGAAAAGACATTCATTCCGGCAGTGTATGCGTCCGCTCGCAGCTTGTCGATAGGCCCTGGACTGCGGGCTCTTCATGAGCACGCTCGCCAACGGACGCGAACGGATGAGGAGCGCGATGTAACTTCGCCAGGAGGTAGACGAGTCTGGTGTGGAGGAGCGCCTGCCCGCCTCTGGCGGGAGTTACCGCGAGCCGGTCAGCGCTTAGGGTTCATCGCCCGGCAGCACGCCGCGAAGCAGAAGGACGCGGCTGACATCGCCGGCGCGAAAGGTGCTGTTGACGACGGCCAGTGCGCCTGATTCGTTCATGGCCAGTTTGCGCATTAAGAGGCCCTGCTGACTGCCGTTGGTGCCGCCCTCGGCGTCCGCCGTGCCGGGCACTTCGGCCGGTGAGGAAAACGTGGCGCCTCCGTCGCGGGAAACGGCATAGCCGAGCCCCCGCGAGCGGGGCCCGCGGCCGGGAAAGAGTTCCCAGGTCACGACGACATCTTGATTTTCCGATACCGCGAGCGACGGAAATCCGGCACGCGCGTTGCCGGAAAGCGTTCGGCGCTCCTCGAACGTGCGCCCTCCGTCCGTTGATCGCGCATAGAATACAGCGCGACGCCCACCGCGTGTTTCTCCGTAGACCAGATGAACTACGCCGTCGGCGCAGACCGCGATTTTCGGCGCATCCGCGAGGCCGGGACCGGGATGCACTTCGCGATAGGGTTCGAAGGACAACCCCTGATCCTGCGAAACGGCGAGGCGAATGTTTGCGGAAGAGTCTTCTCCAACGGTCCAGGCGAGGTAGACGACCGATTCGCCCGACAACGCCAGTGAAGGTCCGCGGCCGGGGAGATCGCTTCCGCCGCCTGCGATCAGCGCGGGGCTTGAGAAGGTAGCGCCGTCATCGTCCGAGCGGGCCAGCCACAAGGGGCCTTCGAACTCCGTCCAGGCGGCGTAGAGTAGACCGCCGTGACCGCGCACGATGTCGAGGCTTCCATTGTGCCACTGGTGACGGCTCTGACGTCCTTTGCCGGCGCCGGCGGTGGTGTTGGAGAGATTTATGGGTGGGCTGAATGTTTTGCCGCCGTCGATCGAGCGCGCAAAGAAGATCTCGCCGCCGTGCGAGCCGCCGGAGAAAACGATCTCCTGCCAGAGCACATAGATGCGGGAGGCGTCCGGTTCCTCAACCACCACGCGGGGCAGCCAGGAGAAGACGTTCGGGCTGTGGGAAATGTTGACCGGCGTCTCGTGTCGGGGTGTGCCCGTAGGGTCATAAATCTGTAAGAAGATGTCGCGCTCCTCGAGATTTCCATAGATGACCACTGTGGTTCCGTTTTCGGTGATGGCGATGGATGAATCGTCGACGAGCAGAAACTGTGATTCGTTCATGCGCCATGGCCCGCGATAAGCAGGGCCGGTCGCCACTTCGATGGGGTCGTGCCAATGAACGGCGTGCTGGGTTTCGTGCGGCTGTCCGCTGCAGGCCGTCACCGATAGCAGCAGGCAGGCCACGAGGGGCGCGCGCACCTTGTTGAACGGCGGCGTGTGGCGGCACGGGGCTCTGCGCGAGGGGTCCCCGCGGTGTGATCGAGGTCTGGGTGCGGTAGCCAACATGATAGCGACAGGCTATCCCGATTCTGAGCCCTCTTCCACTTCATTTGCCAGTTTCTTCACCACATGGGCCACCCCCAGCACGACGTGGGCGAGGGCTTCGTTGTTCAGCTTAAGGGAAGGACGAGTCTGCGAGTGAATGGCGAAATCTCTCACTTGGAAACAGGTGGGGTCGGGTCGCAGAAGAACGTCTTACCGCTTGGGGTCCTTCTTCCTTGAAGTGGCCTGGGGTCAGGAACGTTCCAGTCTCCGACATGGAGCAACGTGCTGACTGGAGAGGCAGATGCGGGAGATCCGCACTTCCGGTTCGGAGGGAGGGGCGGAGCACGCCTATGCGCCGTCCCTACCCCTATCGCATGGTGGTTCTTAAGTTTTCTTCCATTGAGTGGAACTTGGTTTCCATTCGATGGAAAAAATGTTCCACTGTGCGCGCTGGGCGAGTGGTGAAATGGCAGACACGCGGGATTTAGGATCCCGTGCCGCAAGGCGTGCGGGTTCAAGTCCCGCCTCGCCCACCAGCTCGACCGCCATGCTCGGTCCTCCTTCCCGCAGCAGGAACAGCGGCTGACTCGGCTCTTTACATTCCGGTCGATTACGGGTTTGGCGATGTGCCGACGCTTACCGCTGAGGATGTGGTGGTTTCAAAGCTGCTCGCCTTGCAAGCGGCGCGACCCAGAGCCAAGGACCTGGATGATCTTCAATCGATCTTCGATGCAGGCCATGACCTCAACTTGCCGTATCTCGCCGGCCAGATGAGTCGTCTGGACCTCAAGATTCCGGGCGCAGTGAAAGCCCTTGTGCCCGAGCCGATTCTCGTTCTGGACAAAGCGCGGCGGCGGGCGGAGAAGGCTGGCTGAGCCGTACTCCTCAGCCCGCCGCTGCCAGGGCGTGTTCGCGGATACGCGCGCCCAGTTCGGCGGTCGAGGCGCGGGTGAGACCCTCGCGCCATAAATCGCCGGTGCGCAGACCGTCGGCCAAGGCGGCCTCGACGCCGCTTCGCGCCGCTGCCGCCGCGGCGGATTCGCCGAGATCGTCGAGCATCATGGCCACACTGAGGAGCGCGGCGATCGGGTTGGCCTTGCCCTGACCCGCGATGTCGGGCGCGCTGCCGTGTACCGGTTCGAAGAGACCCACTTTGCCGCCCAGACTGGCAGAGGGGAGCAGGCCGAGCGAACCGCCAAGGGTGGCGGCGGCGTCGGAGAGGATATCGCCGAAGAGGTTGCCGGTGACAATGACATCGAACTGGCGTGGATTGAGGACAAGCTGCATGGCGGCATTGTCGACATACATGTGCTCCAGGGCGACGTCCGGAAACTCAGCCCCTTGCAGGGCGGTGACGGTGTCGCGCCAGAGCTGGGAGACGACGAGGACGTTGGCTTTGTCGACGGAGGTGACACGGCCGCCGCGTTTCCGCGCCCATTCGAAGGCGACGCGGGCCACGCGCCGTACTTCGCCTGCGCTGTAGCGCATGGTGTTCCAGGCCTCCTCTTCGTCGCCGACGCCCCGGCGCCCGCGCGGTTCACCGAAGTAGATGCCGCCCGTGAGTTCGCGGACGACAAGCAAATCGGTGCCGCGCACGGCCGCTTCGCGGAGCGGCGAGGCGGTGGCGAGGCTGTCGGGCACGGCGACGGGGCGGAGGTTGGCGAAAGCGCCGAGGGATTTGCGCAGTTTGAGCAGACCGCTCTCGGGTCGCATGGCGCCGGTGTGATGGTCCCACTTCGGGCCACCAACGGCGCCGAGGAGGACGGCATCGGCTGCAAGGCAGGCCTCGACGACACGATCGGGCAGAGGGTCGTTGTCCTGGTCGATGGCGGCGCCGCCCGCGACTTCGGTGGTGAAGCGGAGGGTGAAATCATAGGCGGCGGCCAGGGCTTCGAGCAGGAGCACGGCCTCGTCGGTGACTTCCGGGCCGATGCCGTCGCCGGGCAGGAGGACGATTTGGTATTCTTTGGTCATAGGGATCTCCCGGTTATTCACCTGATGCGATGCGGGCGCGCTCGGCCATTTCGATTTCGTTGTCGAAATCCACGTCGAAGGAGAACGAGAAAATCATCCAATCCTCTCTTGGGCGCCAGAACTGGAATTCCATGCGCACGGGTTGACGGTCGTAGAGGGCGAGATAGGTGACGTGGACAAAGCGGTCTTTCACGTTGCGTGCGCCGAGTTCCTCGGCGCCGTGGAAGTCACCAACGAGTTGTTCGAGCCCAGCGAGTTGGGATTTGACGTTCTCGATGGCGTCGCTGCTTTCGGAGATCCAGGGGTTGGTGCTGTAGAGGGTGTCGAGAGCCTCCATGGTTTCGCCTTGCAGGACGCTTTCGAAGAACGTGTCGATTTCCTGCTGATAGTCGGCACGAGCGGTGGCGCTGAGGGTGAGCAGGGCGAGTATAACAAGAAGGCGCATGGTCGGTCTCCTGATGTTCGGGTCTCCGGTTAAAGGGGCGTAAATGTAGCGGGCGCAGGGGTGGAAGGCAACATTCGGCGCAGTTGCCGATGGCGTCCGGCACCTTGGGCTGTGTGCTGAGGGAGGTGCGGCTGATGGGCTCTGTGTGACGGGCAGTCGCTGCGCGACATGACCGTCCTCCGTTTCCTGGGAGGCGCGCACTTTGTTGGGGCGATCGCGGGAATCGATTGCGGTATTCGGCGCAGTTGCT
>SLOV01000107.1 GCA_007132345.1 Kiritimatiellia bacterium | reverse complement strand
TCCGCCAGCGGTCCGCTGACCGTCTCGTCCGCCAGTTCCGCCGCCGTGAACCGCGCCCGGCGCCAGGCCTCGAACCCGGTTGCTTCGGCCATGTCGGAACCGACCCGCACCAGCCGCCCTTCCACCGCGCCCTCCCCGAAGTCCACCGCCCGCGCGGCCGTCCCCACAGTCAACGCGGGTTCCCCGTCGTGCAGCGAATAGGCATGCCCGTCGAACGCTGTCTCTCCGTCCTCGTCCCGCACATGGAACCGCCACGTCGCGTGTTGGATCGACGCCAGGAAGTCATCGCTCGCATCCGTGAAGAACCCGCCCTCGAACACCCCGTCCCCCGACAGGCTTTCCACGTCCAGGAACACGTCGATCGTGTTGGCCGGGTTCAGCCCCCCGGTGAACGGCGTCGCGGACGTCAGCCGCAATACCGGTCCGCCCGATACACTCATCGCGAACCGGTAGTTCAGTCCGTTCACCGACGGCGCCGTCAACCCCGGCCCCGCCGGACCCGGTGACACCGTTCCCAGCCCCGACAACGGCCCGGTGGTGCCGCGGCCCCGCAGCGTACCGTCTGCCGTCAGCGTAAGCGCCGAGCCCAGCGCCCCGTCCACGTGCAGTTCGCCGTTGAGCACCTGTACCGCCGAGCTGTAATCCGAGCTGTCCCCGGTCAGCGCCAGTATCCCGCCGCCGGACTTGCTGACCGTACCCGTGCCGGAGAGGCCGCCGCTCAAGACCAGCCGGTTGGCCGTCCCGTCCACGTGCAGGCTGGACGGCCCGGCCAGCACGATATCGTTGGTCACTTCCGCCTCGTTCCCGCCGCTGCCTGGATCGTATCGCAGCGCGCCCAGCACCCCCTGCGCCTCGCCTTGCGGTGCCTCATCGCGGCCGGCGCTGTTGAGCGTCAGGACGCCCCCGAACGTGTACACCCGCGGGTCGCCGCCCGATACCAGCCGCAACTGGCCGCCCGGGTTCACCGTCACCCCCGCGGTCTGGCCCGGCGCGGCCGGTTCCGTGACCCGCAGCACCCCGAGGTCCACCACCGTCGGTCCCAGGTAGTCCTTGCCGCCACCCGTCAGGCTGATTACCCCCGACCCGGTCTTGATCAACCCGCCCGGACCTGTCCACCCTTCCCGCAGACGCAGCGCGCCGTAGTCGTCCTCGAACAGGCCTTCGACCCCGTGCTGCTCGTGCAGGTTCGTGACGGTGATCAGCAGGTCCGAAGCCAGCACCGTGCCGGCGAGGACGTTGAACTCCACGAAGCCGCTGCCCGAGCCCGGCACATGCAGTTCCGCCGCACCCTCCGTCGACGCGAACGTCAGGACGTGGCCCTCGCCCGCGTCCCGAAGCCGGTTCCGGTCCGCGCTATCGCCTTGTTCGAACGTCAGGCGGCCGACCGTGACCGGCGCGCGCAGGATGACGTTGCGGTCTCCCGCGGCCGGTTCCGGGATCAGCACCGCGGCATCCGCGCCGCCCGGATACGCCGCGCTCGTCCAGTTCATGTCCAGCGTCCAGTCCCCGTCCCCGCCCGGCAGGAATACAGGTGGATCCTCCAAACCCAGCCAGACCGCCGACGGCCCGCCGGACAGATCGTGCGTCCCCGGAAGGCCTGCCAGGTCCGTTTCCGACGAGAGGATAGCGCCGTCCGCCCCCGACCTTGTCTCGACGCGGCGCACGCCGTGGGGCAACGTATTCGGGAGCAGCGTGCCCCAACGGTCCGGGCGGGTGGCCACGATCCGTTCGTAGAAGTCCGCGTACCGGTCGTCGATCTCGCTGCCGGTGATCTCGATCTGTACGCCTGCCAACGGCCGGTTCGTGCCGTCTTCGTTGTCGTACAGGAAGATGAAATGACGCGGACCGTGACTGCTTTCGGCCATGACCGCCGTCGCCTCGTCCGCCGCCTCCCCGAGGCGGATCACCGTCACCGGGTCCGGCAGGGTCAGGTAATGCCGTTCGTCCTCCCCGCCCTGCCCGTCGTTGAGCAGGATCCGCGGGTGCAGCGTGCTCCCCGGCGTGAACCGCGCGTTGCCGCTGGGTTCGGTGACGAACCAGCCCGTGTACGAACCAGTGCCGTCGGTGACGAACTCGTGGTGCCGCGTCCCGAAGTCCGAGGGCATGAACCGCGGCGAGCTGGTGTTCCGGATCCAGTCCTCTTCCGGTCCGGTCACGAAGATCATGTTCCCCGCTCCGTCGGCCGTCTCGCCGTCGGCGGCCGTGACCATCCGATTCCCGTACCGGTATGTCGCGTTCGGGCGCAGTCCGTCGATCCGGGCCCGGTACGCGTACGGGATCCGGTCCAGGTTGTTCCCGTCCGCGTCTTGTTCGCCCTGGACATACCGCGGCATCAGCAGGCCTTCGACATGCGTCAGCGAGATTGCCTCCGACAGCGCCGGGGCGAGCGCTCCGCCGACGGCTTCGAGCCGATTCGTCCCCGTGCCCGTCAGCACGGCCTGCTCGAACACGGCGACCCCCGCCACGGCCTCCGCTTCGACGAGCCCGGAAAGGACGCCGTCACCGGCGACGGAGAGCGTGACCATGCCGTCGAAGTCCGTGTCGGTGAACCCCGATCCGTCGACGGACCGCACGGAAAAGTGCGGCAGCGTCCGCCCGCTCTGCCAGTACGCGGGCGGTTCGGTGTCGAACACCAGTGCCGTCGCGGGACCCGTGGCGGTTTGGGCCACAAGGATGTCGTCCAACCGCAGTTGCGCCCGCGCGCCCGATTCGCCCGAGACAAGGTAATAGCGCCAGAGCACCTGCACGTACGGCTGGTCCAGCGCGTCCGCGGGCAGATCCACCGGGCCCATTGGCTGCTCGTGCCCGGCCGTGGCATCGCGCGTGTACAGGACCGGGTCCTCGTTGTCGTCGAGCACGTCCTCAAACGGGCCCTCGATGCCCACCCGGTACTGCAGCCGCAACACGTACACTCGCGTGTTGGGCGTCACCGTCCCTCCCAGCCAGCTCACGGGTGCGGTGAAGACGTTCCGCGTGTCGAGCGCCAGCAGCGCGCCGCCCAGGTCCCGGTTCTGCCCCGTGTTGATGAAGGCGATCCCGTCTTCTCCGAGTCCGTTGATCCGAGTCCGGCCCGTGTTGTTGTACGGGTATCCGATCGTGTCCTGGTCGTTGGCATGGTAATCGGTCGGGCGCAGGCTGTAGGCGTAGTCGAGCGGCGTATCCAGTTCCGTGTCGATCCGGTCGCTCTGCAGGAACAGCATGTGCGCCGGGTAGCTCCCGTCCGGCTCGTCCGCGGCCCAGGCCGTGAACGTATAGACCCCGTCCTCCAATGCGTGGGCCTCCGGGTACACCAGCACGCGGAACGAGGTGGATACCGGCGGGTGGTGGCCGTCGTCCGCCGTCACCGTCACAGTCGCCTCGCCCCGTTCCAGCGGCGTGACGGTCAGGGTCGCGCCCGAGACGGACACGCCGACCTTCGGCGGCCGGTCCGACTCCGCGCCGTAGGTCAGCGGATCGCCGTCCGGATCCGTGAACACGCCGTCCAGGTCAATCTCGAGCGCCGGGGTTTGCTCGATGAGTTCCGTGAATCCTGGCGGCTCCTCCGCCACCGGCGGAAGGTTCACCCCCGGAAGGGCCGTCCCGCTGAGCGACACGTTGTCGAACCGGTGGTTCCCGTTCGTTCCGCCGTCCGCTTGCGCGAAGGTGATGCGCACGGCGAAACCCGGGTTGTCCGAAACCCCCACCGCGCCCGAGAAATCGAACGACTGCTCCTGCGGTGCGGCGTTGTCCACGGTGTAGGTCGTCCATTCGATCCAGTCCGTCCCGTTGGTGCTGTACGAGAGCGTCTGTTCCCCCGCCCCCTGCCCGGAGCGCCGCGTCAGGTACTCCAGCGCAATATCCTCGAACCCGGACGTCGGAAGATCGAACACCACTTCCGCTCCCAGCGGAGTGTTGATCCGCAGGTGCGCGCTCTCGAACCCCTGCGCGGCCTCGTTGCGCACCACCGTTGTCGACGGCCCTGGAACGATCGAGAGTCCGCCCCCGCCGACCGTGTATGACGGCAGCAGGTAATCCGTCTCGTCCTCGAAATCCCACACGTGCAGCCCGACCGGCTGCTCCAAGAGCGGTATCGGCTCGAACACCGCCTCGAACGCCGTGTCCCCGGTCAGGTCCACCTCGATCACGGCCTCGGTGGAGTAGTACGACGGCCCATCCCCCTCCGGTTCCGCGTCCCCTGCCTCCACCACCCAGCCCACGAACCGGTGCCCCGCCTCCGGCAACGCCTTCAGCGTCACCGGTACGCCCTGAAAATAGATCCCCATCCAGGGATACGGCTGCTCCGAAATGCCCGGCGTGTCCCCATGCAGGGCCAACGAATTCACCAAAACCATCCCCCGCTCCTGGCTACAAACCGAGACGGAAATTGCGTGTTCGCCGCCGAGATGGAAGAAATTACGCATGTGTGTCCGAACATGCGCGGCGCGTTGCTGTGCGAACGTATCCATTTCGCTGATCCGGCTCTCCCAAAAGCCCACCGTCGGCGGAGAGCCCCAGCGATCAATGTGTTCGGGGAATTCCGATTCCACCTCGGCCTTGAACTCTGCCAACCGCTGAGAGACATGCTGGGGGGAGAATACGGTGTTGAGGAGATCCGCAAAGCGTGTGATGAAGTCTTCCCGGAACGTGAGGTTTGAGAGCATTCGCCTGAGTGGCAGCGTGGCCGAGGGCGTGTTCGGCGCCCAGTAAGGAAAGTCCGACTTGGGATTAACCGTTGTCGCATCAATATGGTTTAGCCCCGTATTAAATACGAACGCATTCCTATCGTAGCGCGCGTAATCGTCATGCATGAACCCCATGTCGGTATCGAACAGGAGCCAGCGCCAACGTCCATCGGCGTACGGATTGTCGGGATCGATATACCGGGTGCGCCAGAAGTCGACATTCTTCCCGGGCTGATCGATGTTCATGTAATAGAACTGCGCGATATGGTAGTCCCGGAAATTGTCGACATCCACGCGGGCACGAACCCAGTCGAACTTACCCGGCAGGTTCAGATCCTCAGTGGAGAGGTAGTCAATCAACGACGAATAGGCTTCGACCGTTCCTTCCTTGACCGTGTTTTCATCAGTCAACAAGTCAACGGCGGCACCGTCTATGCCGTACTCGTTCGCCAGAAACCGTGAATCGAAGCGATCCCGTGCATTGTGAATTCCCCAGTACTCCCCGTTGATAAATACGACAACGGGCCGGTAGTGCTGGATGCCGACATCGGTGATGTCCTTGATCAGGTATTGCGAAAACGCATCACGGAACGGAACCAACCCCCAATCACTGCCGCCCGTTCGCAGCAGCAGCCGCTCATGGCGGTTGTTGATCTTGTCGGGGAAAACAGGATAATCGATCGCACTCGCCCCGTACCTGGATCGTGCATACAGGCGCAGTGACTTCATACGGGCATTCCGACTGAACCCCCCATGAATCCGCATTCCTACTCGATGAGCAAAAGCCAGCGCGGCATCCTCAAACCACTCGATGTGAACCTCCCGTTCCCATTGAGGTCCCCTGGAATGGTAATTCAAGGGCTCGAACAGCCCCGACGGGCCGAATAGCGCATCGTAATCCGCCATCAGGGAGACGACCGGCAGGCTGTATCGTGCAGCGCCGTCCGCATCGACGATGTAACTGCTTGAGACGGCTTCACTCGGAAGATACCCCTCCCTGAAGGCCCTGGCCCGCAAGACATTGATTTTATACACCTCGTCCGAGGGGCCTCCATTCCATCCCCAGTAGCCCTCACCCACGGCCGTCGGAATCATCGAGAGCACATTCGGATCCCCGTCACGCCCCGCCACGGAGAGCGCACCTGGAAATTCATCCGATGAAGACAGGGGGAGATCCCCGCTCTTTGTATATCGAACGGTCGCTTCCGGGTCGGGATGATAGACCTCCAGGTCGAAGGGCTGCGCATAGAAGCCGGGCGGATGCGAAAATAGCGGCGGGTCAAGAATTCCGAAATACGGCGTACTCTCATTGGGCATTCCCGGCGTGGGCTCATCAAAGAAAAACCAGACATCGTCCCCGCCTT
The DNA here is from genome assembly GCA_007132345.1 of Kiritimatiellia bacterium. Lineage (GTDB taxonomy): Bacteria > Verrucomicrobiota > Kiritimatiellia > SLOV01 > SLOV01 > SLOV01. The sequence continues at coordinate 13,707 of SLOV01000107.1, read as the reverse complement.
CGACCCGTCCGACGGATACGTCGCGGGGCAGGAGCATGGGGTGCAGTTCATCTACCCGGGTCCCGTCGGGCGCCGTCAGCAACACCTCCTCGCCGCCTGCCGCAATGGAATAATTGGCGTGGTATTGTCTGGAAATCTGGTGGATATGCCCAGCGGACATCGGGCTCTCGATGATGCCGCCGGGTTTTTCCCATCGCACCGCCAGATGGTCCCCTCCGAACCCCTCTTTCATGAGCGCGGAAAGATAATATGGCTGGCCGGCAACGAGATGCACGGGATCGGACACTTGTGTCGCGTACTTCGTCCACTCGCGCGAATGCGTCCAGCCGGGCACTGAGGCGATAAGCGCAGCATTATCCGGGTTGGCATCCGTGCTCAGATAAAGCGCGCTGTTGTCGTCGCTGGAGATCCAGAAGCGATAGGTTCCGGTCAGCGGAGGGATCAGCGTGCCGTGCATGCGCTGGCCGTATTCGTCCGCGATGTTGATCGGTGCTTCGAAGTAATCCTCCACCAAGTTGCTGCTGCTGGGATTGTCAGGATAGCTGTGATGATCGGTCAAATCACTTACGCTGGTCCCGGGAATGCCCATGTAGACCTGGCGCAAGATACCGGTGTCGAGAATCTCACCAGGGACCCGGTCCTTCCCCGAGGCCCAGACGAGCAGGTATTCCCCGGCACCGATGAGGGTCTCTTCCGGAAATGTCCATTTGAACGGGTTATCGTAGCTGTCCGAAAGCCCCCACCCGGCCAGGTCCACCGGTTCCTCCCCGTAATTGTACAGCTCGATCCAGTCCTCATAATCACCGTCCTCATCGGCGATGGTTGAGCCATTCGAGGCCATGACCTCGTTGATCCGAACCGTGGCGGCCTGCGCGGCGGCCGGAGGCAGAAAGCACGGGAGCAAGTACAGCCCCACCAGGACGGCGCACAGGCCCCCATTCACGTGTGATTTCCTGACAGGAAACTCGCTTTGGGTCGGTGGCCAGCGGGGAACCCGCTGTCGTTGAGCCGAGGCGGCTGATCGTGGTCGGGTCGCTTTGATGCGGCGAGGTTGGCAAGATCGGGGGGTGACCGTCAAGCTCCGGGGCTTGGCTGCCTCCGGTCGGTCATGCGCTCGTGCTTCTGGTGGGAGCGACCCATGTACCCAGTTCGGGGCAACAAAGTGGCAGGCGCTTCCAGCTCGCGACCCCACCGCTTGGTCGTTGCGATAGCCCGAACCGCCTTTGTCGTGCCTCGTTGTCGAACCCCCTTTGTCGTCTGCCCGCCCATCAGGTTCCAACAAAGGATTGTCCAGGGCCAGTCGCTGGCCACATCAACGCGTGAACGTACTCGGTTCGGTGGCGCGTCAACCGCGCGCAGAGCGGGCAATCAATGGGATCTGGCCCAGGCGCCTGTAGATTACAGAGCGGCGCGCGACCAAGGTGCTGCCATCCACGTTGACCGGGAATGGGTCCGGGTGGTTGCAGATCAACTGCAGGCTTTTCTTGGCGGTAACGCCGCAAAAGCCCCATTCCTCGGGGGCATCTTTCAACGTGCCTTTGCGCGCCATCATCGCCTGCCGCACCAGTTTCAGTGCTCCAAGATCGCGGATGGCGAAGGCATGGAATTCCCCGGAACCCAAGAGTCCATCGGAAAACGCCAGTTCAGGGCCCAGGTAGCCGTTCACCACAATGATGGCCTGAAACTTGCCGCGAAGCGCCGGCGTCTCATCCACGACAATCTCCCATTCGCGGCCAGCTTTGAAGGGGGCACGCAGTAGCCGTTCGGTAATCGCCAGGGTCATGCCGGTGGTGAAGGGTCCCAAATCACCAAAGAGTTGCCCAAGAATGCCCTTGTAGTATCGGATGAGACGATTCTCGGTGAAATGCGGTATGCGACCGAAGAGTTCCGCGCCACTGTAGCCGATGAAATGTTGAGGCGGGTCCTCGCTGCCAGGGGCGTGCACCTGCAGGATATCAGCGGGAATGAATCGATCCTGGCGAATAGATTCAGCGAAAACAGTGATCGCCTCCTCAATGACATCCGGCATTTCGAGTACTTTCCCGATCAGGTCCGCCGAACCCTTGCGCAAGAAACCCAGCCGGATGTCCGAGAGGGGGATGCCGGCATCAAGGCAACCTTCAAGCACGGCACGAAACGTTCCGGATCCACCGGCGGAGATGGGGATTCGCCCGCCATCGACCGCTGCGTCACGGGCCGCACGGCGGGCCTCGGCATGCGAGGCAACACTGTGCAGGCGGACGTTGAGGACGAACGAGCAGGAGATGCACCAGCATGCGAAGCAGGTCCATCAAAGATCTCCCCAGCGGAGGAACCAGCGGAAGTAATGAAAGACAAGGGGCGCCAGGAAGAGATAGGAACTCAAGGAGCAGATCAAACGGCCTCGACCAGGCTGGAGCCGTGCGGTCCGGATGCCCATGTCTTGCTCCATCCGGCCTAGCGTAAAGTGGCCGATAGAGACGGCGAGCGGCACGAGAAGTGCCAGCACCACGCCGTGCTTGATTGGCAGGTCCGCCCATGTCGCCAGCCCTGTGGCAATCAGGCCACAGGCAATCGGCATGAGCCCGAAGCGAAGCGCCCGCATCCAGCCCCGATAGATGCCGTACAGGAGGTCTGCCGCGAATACCATTGCCAACATGCTAACAGCCAGTCGGGTGGAAAAGTGGAGCAGATAGGCGAAATGACCCAGGCAGAAGACGTAAAAAAAGAGTCCAAAATCGAGAAGGCCAATCGAGAACAGCATCCCCTTCGGTGGTGGCGAAAAGCAACACCCACAAAGGATGGAACAGCCACTGCCTTCCGGCCCACGGGGATACTGCCTCATGAATACCAGACTGAAGGCGTTTGTTCATGCCGGTAAAACCGTAGCGGAGGCTAGCGTGCCCCGTCGAGGCATCTTTGCGGGGCTTTGGCAGACAAGCCCGGGAGGTCGCGGGCTCGTGTAACTCGCCCCTCCATTCCAGCCCGGCGCAACACAGCGGAAAAAGCACGCACAGATGGTGGGACCTGCAGAGATCTATTCGCCGACGTTCTTGCAGAGACAGCAACAACTCAGTAATATCTTCTGAGCAGGCCCTGGTATGAAAGAAACGCCGCTACAACCGAAAAGGAAAACCATGAAAAAGATCCTCTTGTCCCTCGCATGCATTACCTTTTTTGCATTGGCTGGTTCCCCCGCCAACGCCGAACAGAAAGTTCGGGACGGTGTGTTCATCCACATCAGCCACGGACCGGAGGCCCCCCATCGCCTGCTGATGGCGCTCAACATGGCGGCCATGATGGCGGATGATCACGATGTCCTGGTCTATTTTGACATCGATGGAATCGAGGCCGTACTGAAGGACGCCCCGGATGTCAGCTATTCTCATTTCCCCAGCTCGCTGACTCAGATCGAAAAGCTCTTGGAGAAGGGCGTCACCCTGATGGCCTGTCCGGGCTGTCTGAAGGCGGCTGGTAAGTCCGGGGAGGATCTCGCTGAAGGCATTCAACTGGCCGATAAGAAGAAGTTCTTTTCCTTCACGAAGGGGCGAATCCTGACTTTGGATTACTGAGGATTTCATCAGCATCATGAAGAGCCATCCGATTCTGAAACTTGGCCTTGTTGCCGTACTGGTGGCCGCGACGCCACAGGCACGAAGCGAGTATCAGGAGAACGATGAGGAGAGCCACTGGGTTGAGGTGACGGAACTCCGCCTCGCCCCTTCTGCCATGGCGCAGTTGGAGCGCGACGGATTGTTGATCGTCGATGAACCGTGGCGGCAGATTTTCTCGCCCTATCTCTCGTACGACTTTCCTGTTTTTGTCACCTCCGACTCGCTACTGAACGCGTTCCATGTGTTGTTTGCGGAATCGATCATGAGGCTCGAGGAGGCCTCTGCCCGCCGACTACCCGCGATCCTGAATATCGTCTGGTCTAATCTCGCTCCCGCGGAGGCGGCCGCACGGGGAGACCCGGCAACGATTGCGGACGCAAGCCGCCGGGCCCGGGTGGTTATCGGCACGGCGCTGCGCCTGCTCGGCGAAGAACCGCTGGATGCCGACCCCGCGATCGAGGCGCTTATCGCCGAGGAAAAGGAGCACGTCATGGAGGCGCGGGCGCAAACAAAGCCGGCCTGGCTGGGCCCGCCGGACGACGGGTTCGTCGCGATTGATTACTCGAGGTTTGTTCCGCGCGGCTTCTACGCGACCAACGAGCAGCTCTCCCGCTACTTCCGCGCCGTCGCCTGGCTGCAGGCGATCCCATTCCGGGTCGAGCATGATTCCGAGTTACTGGCGGCGCTGATCATTGGGAACACGATCAGCTACGAACGAGTTGGGAGTTTCGGCGAAGTAATTTGGACTCAACTTCGTATATTCCGCGAGCTTCTCGGCGACGCCGACGACTGGGACATGTTGGATATGGGCCGATACGGGATCGCCGAGTCCCAGCCGGACACGGACAGGCTCGACGAAGTACGGTACTGGATGCGGAAGCACACGACCGGCGATTCCCTGATCAGCGATCAGGTTCGGTACCCCCCGGCCACGGAGGAAGCCGTCTCGGAACGCTCCTTCCGGGTGCTTGCGGCGCATCGAACACCGGACGCCGTCCTTTTCCAACGAACCACCGGTCCCGAGATGCCGGGCCGGGGCTATCCTTCTGGACTCGAGGTCGCCGCCATGCTCGGCTCGGAGTTTGCGCGCGACCGAATCGAGTTTGCGGATCGCGAGCGGCTGTTGGAAGAACTCGACCGTGCCCGCGGGCTACTGGGGCAGTACAACCTGTACGCTCAGTACCTGTCATGCATCGCCGCCCTGTTCGAGGCGCCCGACCCCGCCGCTCCGGCGTTCATGTCTGGCGAGGCATGGGCGGCGAAGAGCTGCCAGACCGCCCTCGCGGGCTGGTCGCAATTACGCCATACCTGGGCACTGCAGGCCAAGCAGAGTGTTTTGTACCTAAGCGGCATAATCACGCAACCAGGATTCGTCGAGCCGGTCCCGGAGTTCTTCGCGCGGATGGGTACATTGGTCCGAAATACGGAGATGCTGCTGAAGAGTTCGGGCGCCTTCGAGCGGCGCGATGTTCAAGATGACGTTCTCGTGCGGGAGTTGGCCGACGAAATGGAGCGCACCATCAAGGAACTGCGGCCGGACATCGCCTTCAGCGTCACCGAGCTATCCGACGAGCCCGGGTTCGGAGCCATCGGCGGCTTGTTTCCGGAATTGGTGAGGCCCATCCTGTCTCCCATTATTGACTGGAGCAAGCAGGATGGCCGCGCGGTCGCGGCCGAGGTCGTGTCTGCGCTGCAAGAGCTGGCCAACGACCTGGCCACCGGTGAGCAGTCACTTCCCGCTGAGGTGCGGCGTTACCTCGCGGACGGGGGCCTGCAACCGATTGAGGGCCTCTGGCGCCGGCTCAGCGATCTATGCATGCAACTGGAGATCATTGCGCATAAGCAACTACGGGGTTCGCCGCTGAGCGAGCGCGACCGGGCGATCCTTTGCGATTACGGTGCGCAGATTGCCGGGATCATGCTCTACGGTGGCAATTCCTATGTGTCGCCACGAGACGACGCACCCCGCGCCATTGACGTGCATTGGAATCCGGCGGAGGGCAAGGGACTGATCGTGGGGATCGGTCGGCCCCGGACGCTGTACGTGCTCTACCCGACGGACGAAGGGCCTGTCCTTTGCAGGGGTGCCATCATGCCCTACTTCGAATTCATTAGCGACCGGCGCTTAACCGATGCGGAATGGAGGCATCTCCTCGATTCCGACGAACGACCCGCCATTCCGACATGGCTGGAACCGATCATTTACGAGGGCGAGCTGGGCAGCCAGGTGCCGCGCTGAGCCGAATGAAGGAAGGAAATGAATCGGGGGCACTTCAGATTACGCGCAGAGCGAAAAGAATGGCGGCCAGAAGCAATAGGAGTCCGACCAGGTCGCCCGCACGACGTATGGCCTTGAAGAAAAGCCTTCCCTGTCTTCGTAATTTCTTTTTCAAGGCAGGTTGCGGTTTCATATCAAATGACCTCAAACCTCTCGGAGTAGACGCTCCGCCAATCCACGCCAAGTCCCCTGAGCCCGAGTTCGGCAACATCCATCATGGGCTCGGGCCCGCAGAGATAATAGCAATAGTCTCCTGGATTCTCTGGCAGGTGGCGCTTTAGCAATTCCTTATCGATCAATCCCGTTTCTCCTTTCCAGTCCGCATGCGTCTCCTGCAGCACATGAACCAGCTTCAGGTCGATCTTGCCCGCCAACTCATCCAGTTCCTCTCTGAACGTGACGGCTTCCCAATCTGGATTGGCATAGATCAGAATGGCCCTCCGTTTATCCTCCCGCTGGGCCATCGTTCTGAGCATGCTCATCGCCGGCGTAATGCCAATACCGCCCATGACCAGAAAAAGGTTCTTTCCTTCCACGGGCGTGAAGGAACCGAAAGGACCTTCCAGATAGGCTCTGGTGCCGGGCCCAATGTTCTCCCAACTGGAGGTAAAGTCGCCCGTTGCCTTTGCGGTTATCAAGAGCCCGTCGTCGTCGCTGGCGGAGGCGATCGAGAAGGGGTGCTGCTGCAAGGAGAAGGGTGTTGCGCCGATGGTAATCCAGACAAACTGGCCGCACTCAAAAGTCATTCCATTATGTCCGCACGGCTCAAGATGCAGCGTCCAGCAGTCGTCGCGCTCCGGCGTAACCCGTACGATCTTCCAGGGCTTGGCCTTGCTGCGCCAGGGCCTGACGAGCCGGGTGTGGACCACCAGGTAACCCAGGCCGGCAAATACGACCACTAAGAGCACCTGCTGCCACACGGCCGCCAGATAGTGCGATACCTGCACGCTGTGCACGACCCCGATAAACAGGACGCCCACCGATAACACACCGTGCAGGAGCCGCCATCTTTCATAACTCAGGCCGAACGTCAGCCGCCAAAGGCTGGAGGCCAGCAGGACGACCAGGGCAATGGATACGCTGATCAGCGCTACAGATCTTGGAAGGTTCACCCGCGGATCGAAATAGGACCAGAAGCTTGAATCGGCGAGAAGGATCAGTGTGGGATGAAAAAAGACGAAGAGAAACGCGATGATGCCCATCTCCCGATGGAGTTGCAGGATATTGTCCATGCCATAATCGGGCGCAACGCTCTTGAAGCGCCCGGAGAACAGAAACTGTGCTCCGAGCATTCCGAGGCCGATGAAACCGAACGCGACGCCCAGTTCCATGATGAAGCCACGGGATTCGGGCATGATGCCGGCAATGGCAATCAGCATGGGGACAAGGGCCAGCAGCAGGTATACGAGCAGCCACTTGAATGCTTTCTTGTAAGAGTACTTTGTCTGCATGAATCGAATGAATGGGGTTGCATCGCTTGCCTCGCTTGCGCAGCGAGGCTACCGCATCGGACAGCTAACGCGATCGCATGGCCATTGTAAAGGAATACCCCGTCTTGCCTGCATATGGGTGCAGACAGGAAACTGTGACAAACGGTGACAGCACCGCGCCTTCGAGAAGGCGCGACGGAAAGCGGGTTCGAGAACCCGCACTCCAGAAGGGGTTTGGAGTTCTGTTATCTAAGTATAGAGAAAGAAAGTAGAGCGATTTAGAGGCTTTAGAGCCGCGTTTTTGCCCCATAAACTGGCTTCTAAGATTCAACCTGTTGTCTGCAGCCTTCTCCCATGCCTCGCGCCACGCGATACCTTCAGGAAGGATTCATCTTCCAATTCGCGTGCTTTGGCGGTACGGGAAACGCTCTCCCATTACAGCACCGATTCCGACCCCAAATCTGGGCTCCAAGAGAAGAATTCGCCCCATTCTTCAGCCCGTCATATTGCTTGGCAAGGCGTTACAGCGGCTAATCCGCGAAACAGGGGTTATGTGTGAGCGGCCGTGTCACCGATACACGTTGCGGTCCTCCACGGACATCACGGCAGTTCGACTTTCATGCGATAAACACGCAGGGCCTCCGATTCATGGTCTACCATATAGTCTTCATCTCCACCTAGGCCGGGCCGCGGACCGTCAACTTCGTTCCATTCCCCAGTTCGTAAGTCGTCTGTGTATTGCAATGTGTAGATCCGCTCGGGAGAACTGGGTTGGAACCGGTACTGGAACGGAGGTCCGGAAACCTCTTCCATGCGGAACAGCGATTGCGGATCGTTCGGGTCGGTCAAGGCGACAAACTCCTGCACCCGCGTCATCCCCTTGTCGTGCGGGTCCTTGTCGTCAAGATCCGCCCAGATTTCGCCATCTCCGGGCGCGAGTTGATGAGAGGCATACCAATCGATAGATACGCCGCCTGCGCTACTGAACTGCGCAGTGGCCGTCGCGTCGGCCTGCACGCCATCGTCGGTACGGACGGCTTGTGAGTAGCCGTCATCCCATTGGTGAAAGAGGGCGCCGCCCTCGGCGAACGCTTCTACAGGAGCACCGCTGGCTCCGGGGGGGACCACCTGCTCGACCGGGCCTTCCAGCCAGCCACCGGCCCCGGCCTCGTAGGTCAGGGTATACCCCACCATGAAATCCACCCCGTTCACGATATACTGGCTGATCACGTACGGAATAGAGTCTGCATTAAGCAGATCCTCGTACGCCTCGCCAAAAACGACCAGCATATACTGCGGCCCGACGGGTAGGTCATCCGGCGGACTGTATTCCGTCGCCTCATCGCCCAGCATGACAAACTCCTCGGGCGCATGAAGCACTCCAATTAGATTGATCGCCTCATCGGTCACCGGATCCCAGCTAAAGGTTACCGGGTTAGCCACAACGCTGTCCGGCTGCGGTTGTGTAATGACCGGCATCTGCTCGAGCATTTGCAAAGGCGCTTCGCTCTCCGGCTCGGCAAACAGGAACCAGGTGGCCACCGCCGACGCATCATCTTTCTGCACCACGAGCGCGTACCAGCCGCTACCGGGCAGATCCTCGATGTTATCCTTTTCAATATAGAATTCCACCAAGTCGCCAAACTCGCTCTGTTCTGTGGCATCGAACAGCGTGTAATACTCGTCCTCCGGTGTCCAGAGCATGAGTCGATGAAACAGCGGTGATTCCCCCGGAACCTGGAGCGGCTCGCTGAACTCGATCTCAAACTCGAAGGTGTATCTTCCTGTACTCTCATGGCCACGATCAATTTGAACAAGATCGATCGGGTCGAATAGATCTTCATCAGTGTTGGTGGAAAAGGCCGTTACATCCCCGACCAAGCAGAACACCCCATATTCCACTTGCAGGTCCCCGCCCGTCACATTCTCATCTATGTTGAGAAAACCGACTCCCGCCATATAGAGCCGATTGGACTTCAACTCACCGATGGTGTGCTGCGTTGGCATCCCGTTATCGACGGGGATAATCGCCTCGTAGTATCCTTCCCCTTCTTGATAACCGAAAATTTCATCTTCAATCCACATGTAAACCGCTTGAAAGTTCGGGTTCGTCACATCTTCCCATACAATCTCCACATTATCCGGATCCACGTCCGATCGTCGTCCTTGCGGAGAGATGACTTCCGGGGTCGCATTTGGGATCTCTATTTCCTCGGATAAATTCAACGCAAGTTCCAAAACCCCATGGTAATGGGTGAGCTCCAACAGGTATTCCCCGCGGCCAAACTCGGCATCCATCGCTTCCATTGAACTGTAGAACCTATCAAAAACCCACCACCATTCGTCCCAGGCAGGGACGATATCATACCACTCCCCTGATGGGGCCTTGAAGCGAGCGCTGAGCAACCCATCGACCTCTATTTCAAAGCCAAACATGTGAAAGGCTTCTTCGGGGAAAGAAAACATGAAAATGGACAGTTCCATAATATCCAAAGTGGCGTAGCGCCAGCGCGTTCCGGTGATATTGCCGTCTCCATCTTCCAGGAATAGCCGACCCTCGGTTCCCTCCTCGATATTTGCCTGCCCCGAAAAGTCCACTTGCCACTCTCCGTTTTCATCGGCGGTTGTGGTTAGCGTAACCTCGCCAATGCGCACCATGACTTCGGTCTCAGCGGGCGCGATCCCGGACACCACGTTGTTATCCGGATCAACGCCGGTGACTTCGAGGATCGGGACCGTCATGGTCCGCGTATAGAGCCCATCGTCGGCCGTAACGACATCACCGGCCCGCAGGCGATGGTCATAGTCGTCTATGTGCAGCCACCATTCCCCTTGATGATTCGCATGGGCGGCATCGGAATAATCCGGGTCGGCAGGATCGCCGATGGTGACCTCGACCGCGGCATGGGGAGGCCATCCCTGCCCACGAACGTTATTGTAGTGAAGCTCGACACGAAGTATGGGGTCTACCACATGCCAATTCACGGAGGTTGCGTCCCCCTCCTCGTCTCTCTGTTCGGCATAGCCGCCCGAGCCGGCCGTTAGGTCGTATGCCGCATCCCAAGGATCTTCGCCAACGGACTCCGAGAAATCGGCGATCCAGTCGCCGTGTTCATTTGCTTGCACATGACGGCGCACATGGGAGTCGTGCACCCCGACGTCAACCCATGTTTCCGGCGCTGCCGTTCCGCCGACCGTGTCGTTTTCGGGGTCCACAATGGTGATCGCCAAGTCCATTACGATATGCGTCTTGAGAATGTCGCCACATTCCACATGCACCCAATCGCCCGGCTGAATAGCCTCCGGACTGTCGAACCAGAAGTCACCCCATTCGTTTACTTCCGCTGTGCCGATGACTGCGACCGGATCGCCGAGCTTAATGGTCACCGTGTCATTCGCGGGCCAATCGTGTCCCCAAAGATGATCGTGTTGCGGCGTCACCTTGAAGTGCGGTTGGGGCGCATGCCATCGGAATTGGGTCACATGCCACTCGGAATCGAATCGATTTGCATATCCCGATGTTCCAGCCTGAATGTTGAAGACTCGGTCTTGGTGCTGGCTACCTGCGGAAACCGAAAAATCCGCGGCCCATTCGCCATTAGCATCTGCCGTCACATCGCGGAAAACGTCTTCCTCGTGGATCTCAACGCGCACCGCGCTGTTTGGACCGGCGGTACCGCTGACCCTATCGGCCGCGATATCGATGTCGGTCACGGCGAGAAGCAACACCTCATGTTCGACTTCGCTCGTTTCGCCTTGTACCTGAACCACCTGGCCCGGGTAGATTTCGAACGGATAGGTCCGGACGATCCAATGACCAGATTGATCCGCCCACGTCGTGGCTGAATACGTCCAATCACCCGCCTCGCCAATGCGTACCTCGATGGTGCCTTCGTCCATCCAACCATGGCCCCACACCTCGTGGTCCTGCAATACCGCCATAATATGTTGTCCCGAAACAACCTGCGCCGACATCGCGCAGATCGTGGTGAGGAAGGCGGAGAGAACACTCTTCTTGCGCACACCTATTTTCATGACAAGCTCCTTGCTTGAAAACAACAGGCTTCCACAGGTGGCGCAGGCACCCGCCCGCTGAGACCAGCCTGCAGCAGTGCCTTTATGGTCTCGATCTTAACGAAGCGACATGCGCCGATCAAGCATAAATGGTGCTGTCTTTTCTTTTAGGGTCAGTCCATGCTATAGCCTAAATTGGGCTCGACTGAATTCTGCAGCCATGGGAGGATTAGGAGTGTGTAGGCTGCGCAGAAATTAAACTATGCGCATATCCGAGTACGCACAGATGAACATCCGTTCGTAGACGCGAATCTCGTCGAACGCCGGCAAGGGTTATAAATGGCTATCCAAAATCCCTGGCGGCTCCTGAATGAATCGGGAAGGCCCTCTACCTCTTATGGCCCATGTATTGCCACCACCCGAGCCCCAGCCAGGCGAACATGACGATGGCGGTCAGGATGAGAATCGGGCCGGCGCCGAATTCATAGATCAAGGGCAGAGAAGCGGCGGTGAATAATCCACCGCCGACGACCGGCTCGAAAAGCAACTGCTTGTAGCCGAAACTGTGCATGGCGCCAGTCCGGTTATGCGGATCGGTCATGCGAATCAAGAGCAGCCCGATCACGGTCATGCCCATGCACTGGCCAAAATTGGCAAGGCCGTAAGGGACCCAGTCCTTCCCCAGCAGCCGGGGGGCCAGCCAGAAAAAGGCGAGCAGGTTCCAGGCGGTGCCGGCCAGGGCCAGTACGACGAACGGCCCGAACTCGGCGCCGATGGCGGCGAGCGACAAAGTGCCCAGTGCGGTGACGATCAATAGATCGAGCGCGGCGCCCGATATGCGGTTGATCAGTTGCCGGTCGATGCGGGCACCACGTCCGGTGCGATCCAACAATAGTTGGATGCAGACACCTCCCAGCATGGCCAGCGGAAATAGTGGGATGTGACGCATCAGTTCGGGGCCGCCCGCGGCCACCCAGGTGATTCGTTCGATCCACATCAAGCCGCGATGCAGCAACCAGCCGAGTCCGATGGCTGCGCCCAGATAGCCGAGATGCACGGAAAGCGGATCGATCAGATGCCGGGCGGCCCGCTCATGGGCCTGAACGATTTCGCGCTGGTCATGTTCGGCCATCTGTTCCTGCTCGCTCGCGGTCTGTTCGTCCGGCGGCGTGATATGACCTTTTCGCACCGCCCAGTTCACAAGCAGGGTTCCCAGCAATACGCCGGCCACGACGCCGATGGTGGCCAGACCGAGCGCCAGGTCGGCGCCGCTCTCGAAACCCAGCTCGCGGAAGGTATCGGCCAGTCCGGCGGCGGTGCCGTGGCCCCCTTCGAAGCTGATCTCGATCAATGCGCCTGCCAGTGGATCGGTGCCCCATACGGGATAGAGCAGCCAGATGGCCAGCGAGAGGCCCACCACATATTGTCCCCAGGCGATGAATTGGCCATGGACCACCATCGGCCCGGCTTCTCGCCAGATGGTGCGTGGTGGGGCGATGGACTTTCCGACAAAAAGCCCTGCGAATACGACGCTGATCAATAGGCCGGGCACGGATGACCATATCGACAAGATGGTTTCGCTGAAGACACCCCCCGCCAGGGGCGCGTCTTCGTGCCAGACGAGTCGAACTACGCGGCCCAGGGCTTCGGGGCCAAGCAGCAGGGCCAGCAGCCCCGCGATGATGGCACTGGGCAGGTAGAGTCTCTGAAAGAGTGGCGTGGCGGCGCGTATATACTTACCGGCCAGTAAGAGGATCGTGGCGATGACCATCGCCCAGAAAACATCTGTCATATTCATAATATGGCCTCCTTGTGTTGGGCAACGGTGCAAAAGCGTAGAGAAGAGGAGATGGAGAGATCAAGCCCGGCTTCAACGTTGAAGGGCATAGACACACGGAAAGCGGAGCGCTATTCGGTTGATTGATTTCGACGATCCCGGCAACCTGCTATCGACAGTCTGGCCGCACAGGCTTACCTCACCACTGGTGCACGCGCTGCGCTTTGCAGAGGAGGAGAAAAATGAGACTTCTGATCGCATCCGGCTATCCGACGGGCACGTTTTCAGCCACCATCCTTCTGAGCGGCATTGTCTTGCTTGGCGCGCTTGTCGTGCCGGGACGAAGCGATGTCGTTGAGATCAACCGCAGGCTGGGACGCGGCATCAACATGGGGAACATGTTCGAGGCGCCATCGGAGGAGGACTGGGGGAATCCGTGGCGCAGCGGATATTTCGAGAAGATTGCGGACCTCGGTTTCCGGCATGTGCGGCTGCCTGTGCGCTGGGAGCCGGCCGACCGGAGCCTGGCCGAGGCGCCCTATACCATTCGGCCCGAATTCCTCAAGCGCATCCAGAATGTCGTTGATGAGGCTCTGGCGAATAATTTGATGATTG
>SLOV01000314.1 GCA_007132345.1 Kiritimatiellia bacterium | reverse complement strand
GGGTTTCGTCCCACTCGCGCCGCAAGACGGTCATCACCACGGCATCGACCACCAGCTCAATGTCTTCATGCCCGGTGAAGTGGGCACCGAGCTGAGAGCGCTTTGTGGGGTCGAGGCCGCGCTCGAAGAGCGTGCCGAAGATGGACGGGTCCACGGCGCTCCAGTCGAGGGCGGCGGCCATGCCGAAGAGCCGGATTTCTTCGGGGGTCAGGTCGAGGACGGTGCGGTCGTCGAAAAGGTTGCCGTTGAAGTGGCGGATGGTGGAAATCCCGAAATCGCCGCCCGTGGCCATACTGTCGAATAGTTGTGCCAGCATCCTGCTGAATCGCGCAGGGTCACCGTCGGCCTTCTCGGTGAGTTTTGTGAAGATCATGTCGGGCAGCAGCGCGGTGTCTTCGGCGAAGAGGCAGAAGATGATCCGGTCGAGAAAGTGCGCGACGGCGCCGGGATCGAGGCCGCGTTTGCGCATGGCCTCGGCGATTTCGGCGATCTGCCGGGCGGCGTCCTGCGTTACCGCCTTGCTGGTGCGACCGGGCCGCAGGGTTTCGGGATGATGGAACACGGCCCGCAGGATCTCGATGTTCCGTGGCGCACCCAGCTCCTCCAGCGGTATTTCGTGGGTGGCGGAGACCGTGCCGGTGAAGTTGGTATGGACCACGATGCGATCCAGATCGCAGAGCACCAGCAGGGGCGGGTTTTCGAGGGCGTCACGGTAGCGCAGGAGCTGGTCATAGGCGGCACCGAGGTCTTTGTGGCGGCCCTTGTATTCCATGCCAAAGAAGCCGCGCTTCCAGACATCGGCAAAGCCATCGCCGCCCCCGTGTTTGGCCGCCCCCTTTTCGAAGCAGAAGCTCTCCCCGGTCGGATCGGCGGCGGCGGGTGTAGGGTGTTCAAAGATGCGGCACAGGTCGATGAAATGCTCCTGGGCAGCAGACCGCTCCTTCAACTCCACCTTTCGCCATTTGGCGATGAATTCGGGGATTGTCATGGGCGAACAGGAGTACCACTTTGCGGGCTTCTGCAACAAGAAGGAACGGCCTTCGTGCCTGGTCGCACTATATACGGAAACGACCCCGATTCACCGGCATCGCCCAAGAAAGAGAGTCACACTTTTGTGGCCGACCGGCCTCGGCCTCTCAAGAATCTTGTGGACGCGGTTGCCCGGCCTCTCTGTTTCCGAACCATAGAGACCAGCTCCTCTGAGGTCACACGCGCCTTGATCGAAGGCACGTCCAGAGGTGATGCCTCGGATCGCTCCGGTGTAAGAGAAAATGTCCGCCCGTCTTTACGACGAATCAAAACTCTGCCGGACTCCTCTGCCTTGTCCAGCACGCTGGATAGTTTCTGCCTGGCTTCTGAGTATGTATAAACCTGCATCGCTTAGATCTCCAGAACATCAACGCCCATCTTCTCGGCGGCTCGTTTGAGCGGCCGATCCAGCGTAAGCAATGGCGCCGCATGCCGTGACGCACAATCGAGAAAGTACGCGTCATACGCATACAAACCATTGGCGTCTGCAATCGATATCGCATTCTCCATGTCCACTTCAAGATACCGGATTGAGATGTGGGGGTTGGGGACAGGGCATGTTAGGGACACACCCTGTCTTCGCTTCCTCTGCGCCCCTGCGGCTCCGCGCCTCTGCGCTGAATTCTGCCGACTCTTCTCACGCCACGACGCCAAGGCTTGAAGCAAGCCGTAGGCCTATTGGGAACGCATTGGCTAGGGTGCCAAATCCACGGCAAGCGGTAAAAAACCGCATCTCAACACCGGAATCCAAGGACCGGCCCTGCCTCTCCCGTGTCGGTATTTTCGGGTTGACCAGAAAACACTCATGAGTAAATTAAGGTGAACCAGAAAACGCCAAGGTCAGAAAACATGTTAAAGCGATATCTGCGGCAGGCTGTGCAAGAGGATTTGAAGGCCAAGATGGTTTTCGTCGGTGGTCCGCGCCAAGTTGGCAAGACGACCTTTGCCCTGTCGCTTCTGGGGCGTGGGGCATCGGAACGCTCCCCGGCCTACCTGAACTGGGATGACCTCGCGGATCGCGAAAGGATGCTGCGTGGCGTTCTGCCCGCGAACCAGCCGATGCTGATCCTCGATGAAATCCACAAATTCAGCGATTGGCGTTCCCTGGTAAAAGGCTATTACGACAAAAACAAAGGCCACGTTTCTATCCTTGTGACCGGATCGGCTCGCCTGGATGCGTACCGCAAGGGCGGCGATGCCCTGCAGGGCCGGTACCATTATTACCGGTTGCACCCCTTCAGTCTCGGTGAAGTGGACCGCACGTATGGTGCCTCGTCGCTGCAACATTTGCTCAAATTCGGCGGCTTTCCAGAGCCATATACCGTCGCCACGGAGCGAGCGCACCGGAGATGGCAGAGGGAAATGTTCGCCCGCGTAACTCATGAGGATGTCCGCGATCTGGAGCAGGTTCGGGAGCACACCAAGTTGGAATTGCTATTGCACCACCTGCCGGACTGTGTTGGATCACCCTTGTCGGTGAACTCGCTGCGGAATCTCTTGCAGGTGTCCCACGAAAGCGTTGAGCGGTGGATCGGCATCTTTGAGAACCTCTATGTCGTCTTTCGCATTCCTCCGATGGGGGGCAAGCGGATCCGTGCCGTGCGCAAAGAACAGAAGCTCTACTTTCGCGATTGGTCACGCATCACGGCAGCAGGGCCGCGCTTCGAGAACATGGTCGGCGCGCATTTGCTGAAGTACTGCGACTTCGTCGCTGATACCGAAGGATACTCCATGGAGTTGCGATACCTGCGTGACACCGACGGGCGGGAGATCGACTTCGTGGTCATTCGCGATGGCCGCCCGGAATTTGCGGTCGAATGCAAATGCGGGGAGAAAGAGATCGCCCCTGCGTCCCGCTATTTTCGAGAACGAATAGCGATTCCCAGATTCTACCAGGTTCATCTTGGGAAGTCGGACTATGGCAATGAGCGGGCGGACACACGCGTACTGCCTTTCGCAACACTCTGTCGTGAATTGGCCTTGCCTTGAAACTGCAACGTCGCCCGGGCCTCACCGGGAGCCCCCTCGCCTCTGCGCTGAATTCCGCCGACTCTCTTCTAACGCAAAGACCCAAAGGAGCAGAGACGCAAGGCTTGAAGCAAGCAGTGGGCCTATTGGGAACGCATTGGCTGCGGTGCCAAATCCACGGCAAGCCGGACAATCGCATCTCAATACCAGAGTCCGAGGACCGACCCTGCTTCTCCCCAATGTGACGTCCTATGTACGTCTTCGATAAGGAATGACGACGTTCGTCAGCATGGGAAAGTGCTTCTTGTTGAGGGTTACGAGAGGAATCTGGCGGACAACAGATGTGGCGGCAATGATGCCATCGATCAGGTCGACACCATGGCTGGGCGCATAGGTGGTGCGGAAGTCGCCACCCATCTCACAGATCGCGGAATCGGCGGGAACAATGTCGAAGGCCGTGGCGAATTCACGTAGCCGCTGCCGCTCTGTACGTTGGTGTCGAGAAGCACGGCGCTCACGCCCGCATCCTCGCTTCGACCTCCGCGCGGACGGATTCGAATTCAGAGGCCTCGCGATTCTTCCACATCCCGCGGCAAGCGCGCAGGGCCTCTCGCGCAGGAGCCGCATCGGCGCGGGCGAGGTAATCGTCGATAGCCGAGCGGATCAACGCACTTTGTTTGCGCCCGGACTTGCGCGAGAGCAAACGCAGCTTCTTCTGTTCGTCTTCGGTGATGTAAATTTGCGTCCGTACCCTGCAGCGCCTCTACGATGTATAAACACGATGTATAGAGGCTCCGCTCCAGCGTCAAGGGCCTGATCCAGCCGGGTGCCGCCGCATGAAATCTCGCCACGCCATTATCGAGGCGCCCCCCCCAGAAAGCCGGAGTCGCCGTCCGCGGCCCGTCCCGATTATTTTCCTACGCAGGAAAATAATCGGGAAGCGGCGGGCGGCGTCAGGCGATTCTCTCCGCCGGGCAATCCGAAACATACCTTTTCTTGGCGCCCATTCGGGTCAGACCTTACGGTCGGGCCTATTGCTTTCCAGCGGCCAGATTCAGCGCCAGAAGCCGCTCCAGGATTTCCTCGTCGGAAAGATCGCTGGGCAAGCCGTATGCGTCTGCTACGGCTGCATCCAGTTTCGCATGGCAGGCCGCCAGCCAGGCCGGGCGCTCGTTGAAGAAGCCGTGCTTCCAGACATCGGCAAAGCCATCGCCGCCCCCGTGTTTGGCCGCTCCCTTTTCGAAGCAGAAGCTTTCCCCGGTCGGATCGGCGGCGGCGGGGGTAGGGTGGTCAAAAACTGACGGACAGACCAGAGCCGAAGGAGAGGGGGTGACCGTCTTATTGCTGCATATGGATCTTTGCAGCATGAGATAGGAATATCCCGGGGGAGACCATCGAAGCTCAGATTCGGGAAGACGAGCTCGAGCTGCAGCCTGGTTGGGGCTGAGAGCGGAAACAGTGATCCCGTTCCGGCTCCGGAAGCGGAGCCGCTCCGGGAGGAAGACTCAGATTCTTTCAGCATTATCGATAGGGCTTCCTTGGCTGGACGGGTATCGAGTATTCGGGCTACGCCGTCGGGTGCATCCTGTCCGGCAAACTGATCTGGGAAGCCGCCGCCGTGCACGTCTTTCTTGCACGGGAGACCGCCTGAAGGCGGGACTACAATCGCAACCCATACGGTTACCCGCCGTTTGTAGTACCCGCCTCGGCGGGCATGCCCAGAACCAAAGAAGCGATCTCCACGCCGTAGCAGGTGTAAGGGCCATACTGAGAATTGCTGTGCTGCTGCATCTTTCTATCGCCCGGTCCAGACCGATCCACTAGAATAACTGCGTGAACTCTGATCTGGAGTTGGCCATCCGTGGGTCGGCGTGGTATCGCCGACATGCCCGCGCCTTCGAAGAGGCGACCGGCATGCATATACGTCTCTGCTCGGAGACAAGCCTGCGCCAACAGGCAGGCCGGTGGGAGGCCCATCGCCCCTTCTGCGGCGCATTGCATCAACGAATCGGTACCATTAATAGTTGCCGGTGCCGGATCGCGGACCAGTGTCGCAATGCCCCCGAAACTCAAGTTGTGAAAGTATCGTGTCCCGCTGGCCTGGCCGTCTATGCCGCGCGCATGGCTGCGCCTCATGAAGAACCGCTTTTTCTGATTGCCGGCCAGGTTCTGCCGGTTCGGCACGAGGAAGAAGACCTGCGCCATCTACACGAGCGACTCGCCCGTCTCCTGAAGAGATGGAACGGGAGCGCCCTCGCCGATGCAGCCATGCTGACCCTGCTTGTGGAAGAGGTCCCGGAAAGGCGACTCCATGCGCAGGTGCTGCTACTTCAACTCTTCGCAGAGGCCTTGCGGGAGCGAATCGGCGAGCAGATGCATCGAAGCCAAACGTCAGGACACACGGCGATTGGCCGGGCGCTACAGTTTATTGAAGCGCACTATAGGGACGACATCCGACTGGGCGATGCCGCGCGCTTCTGCTCCATGAGTCCCAGCCACTTTTCGCGACTCTTTCACCGGCAGACCGGTTCCACCTATCATCAGTTTCTCCAGGAGCGCAGGGTCGACTCCTTTAAGCGGCTGCTGACCGATCCGGAAATGACGATTGCGGAGGCAGCCAATGCCGCCGGGTTCCAAAGCATCTCTGGGGCGAACAGGACGTTTCGTAGCGCGATGGGTTGCACACCAACCACATATAGAAGAGCGCATTTGCCCGGTTCATACGCGTAGCAAGCGATCTCAGGATAAACTCCATCGAATTTCCTGTTGTCCGCAATAATCAGGGATCCCCTGATAGGCAGCCACCCCGCGATTTGCGATGATATTTGCCAAGAGCTGTTTCGCGTCGCATGGCGG
>SLOV01000380.1 GCA_007132345.1 Kiritimatiellia bacterium | reverse complement strand
CGCGCCACGAACGCAGGAGCAACCCCATAACCCCTCTCCTTCTCATCACCGGTTTTCTGGGCGCTGGTAAAACAACGCTCCTGCGCGATCTCGCGCCCCGTCTTGTCGCCAGAGAGATCCGTCTCCTCGCCTACCGGGACGACGAAGCAGGCACGCCGGTCTATTTTCAGACGGTCGAAGGACCGTCCGAACCATCGATTCATGACATCGATCCCCGAGAGCGATACGACCCAGTACTGATTCTAATCGGGGTCAACCTTGACGCATCTCACTTCGAACCGGCCGTCGCCGACCTGGGCGCAAAGGCGGAGGTCTGACCGGCACAAAAACACAGAACCCGGGCGACAGATGCCACCCACACCGGAAAAAAGGGGTTGTAATTGATATTCGATTATCATAAAGAGAGGCCATGACTACTGCAAAACCCGCCGACCATCGCGTTCCCGTTACCATTCTGACCGGATTCCTCGGTTCAGGAAAAACCACGCTGCTGAACCGCATCCTTTCCGAGGAGCACGGCAAACGCATTGCCGTCATCGAGAATGAGTTCGGCGAGGTGGGCATCGACCAGGACCTCGTCATCCGATCCGATGAAGAGATCTTCGAAATGAACAACGGCTGCATCTGCTGCACGGTCCGGGGGGACCTCATCCGTATCTTGGGCAACCTGATGAAGCGCCGGGATAAATTTGATTACGTGCTCATCGAGACCACTGGCATGGCCGATCCCGGCCCCGTGGCCCAGACGTTCAGCATGGATGATGAGATGGCCGAGTCACTCCGCCTCGATGGCGTTGTGACGCTCGTCGATGCATGCCATGTCATTCAGCACATCGACGACAGCGAGGAGGTTCAGAAGCAGATTGCGTTTGCTGATGTGGTTCTTCTGAACAAGACCGATCTGGTCAAACCCGAGGCGCTGGATGCGTTGGAGGCCCACCTGCGCCGCATGAATGCACAAGCGGCGATTCATCGCACCGTGCAGGCCGACCTGCCGGTCGACAAGGTGCTGCACGTGGGGGGCTTCAACATCGACCGGGCACTGGAGCTCGACCCGAAGTTTCTTGAACCGGAATACCCCTTCGAGTGGGGCGGCCTTCTGGAACTGCCGGCCGGCACCCACGCCCTGACCATGGAACCGGGTCCCGACCCCGCCATTCAGTTGGCGTTGGTTTCGGCCGAGGGCTCCGACGCAGCCGCACTGGCCGCCGCGCGGGAACAGGCCGTGCTCGTGTATGGTCGTCGCCACGAAATCGTCGCCGCGCCTGTGGCGATTCAGCCGGGTCACGATCTATACGAGTTGGAGGTTGGCGGGATGCAGCGTCGCTATACGCTGCAGATCGACGAATCGGGCATCTACGGGCTGTTCACCCAGCACCATCCGGACGAGTTCAACCTCAAAGTCCGCATCGGCGGCGCGGCCGTCACGCCGTTGATACAAGCCGAGTACAAACCGGACCACGAGCATGACGATGAAGTGAGTTCCGTAGGCATCCGGCTGGCCGGGGCTTTTTCCATGCCGCGCCTACAACGCTGGATTCAGAATCTGCTGGCAACGCAGGGCCCGGACATCTTCCGCTCGAAAGGCGTTCTGAGTGTGCGCGAACTTCCTCATCGCATTGTTTTCCAAGGCGTCCACATGCTCTTCACCTTCCGTCCTGGGCGACCCTGGGGCATGGAAGAGGAGAGGGAAAGCACCATGGTGTTCATCGGTCGCAACTTGGATCGCCGCGCGTTGACCGATGGCCTGCATGCATGTCTCGATTTATGAGCGCCTCTCGCCTCAACCCCGGCGTTCCGATCCGAATCGGGAGCGTTGGGGATTATGTCCAGGACCTGCGCTGGAGTCCCGACGGCCGCTTCCTGGCCGCCGCCTCCATCAGCGGGCCCATTTCCGTTTTCCCGCATCCGGCTGAAGAGCCCATCATTGTATTGCCGGGACACGCGCCAGGCACCCAAACCATCGACTGGCACCCGGACAGTCGCCGACTCGTCAGCGGGGGGCAGGATGCGCGCATCCGGCTCTGGCAGGTTCCCGAAAGCACGCAACTGGATGCCTGGCCCGCCGGCGCGGACTGGATCGAGCGCGTGGCCTGGAATCGCGATGGCGAACGACTCGCCTGGAGTGCCGGCCGGACCCTCCATGTGCGTGACATCGCTCGTGGATGCTATGTCGAAACGCCGTACGACTTTCCTTCAACCGTGGCCGACCTCGACTGGGCGCCTCGCGGCAGGCGCCTTGCCGCATCGGCCTATGGCGGCGTTTGGATCTGGCGCCCCGGCGAAGGCAAAGAGCGGCGCCTCCTTGGCTGGAAAGGGTCCAGCCACCTCATGCGCTGGAGTCCCGATGCCCGCTTCATTGCCACGGCCGATCAGGATATGACCGTACACTTCTGGTTCACGGACTCGGGCGTGGACCTGCGCATGTCCGGATTCCCAGGCAAGATCCGCGACCTCGCATGGGAGTCCTCCAGCCGCTATCTCGCCACCGCCAGCGGCGAGATGCTGGCCGTCTGGGATTGTTCCGGGCCCACCGGTCCCGAAGGACGAACCCCTATCATGCTCCCGGGCCCCGCGGCCGTCACGCGGCTCGCCTACGCACACGCACAGCCCCACCTTGCCACAGGCTACAAAGACGGCTCCGTCCTGCTCTGGCCGCCCGGCCTCCATTCCGTGGGCCAACGCCTCGCGACGTTCTCTGACGCAGGCGCCATTGTTCAGCTCGATTGGTCGCCCGACGATCACCACCTCGCAGTCGGCACGGAACAGGGCGAGGTATTCCTGCTCAACATCAAAGAAAGCCGCCGATGAAACGTCTCCTTCTCGCCCTTGTTCTCGCCCTGGCCGCCGCGCAGGCGTCCGCGCAGCTTCGCATACTCAGCACCACGTTCCCGATTTATCAAATCGCGCGCAACGTCGTGGGCACAGAACAGAGCGTCGCCCTCGAACTGATGCTGCCACCCTCTCTCGGCTGCCCACACGATTACGCCCTGACCCCGCGCGACATGCGGAAGCTGGCCCGCGCGGATATTCTCATCGTCAACGGCCACGGCCTGGAAGAGTTCCTTGGCGCGCCTGTCCGCAAAGCGAATGAAGAGCTTCGGCTGCTGGACAGCTCCGCCGGCATCACCGAACTGTTGGAGTTGGAACCAGACCCCCATGCCGACCCCTACGAGTGGACCGGCTGCTTTGAGTTGCAGACCGGGTCATACAGATGGACGTTCGCGCAGGTCGACGGGGAATATGCCGACCCGTCCATCATCGTCCTCATGCTGCCCGCCCCCAGCGGAGACAAATCCGGCCTCGAGGCCCTCGCCCCCTTTGCGGCGGAACGATTCGAGGCCGAGGCCCTTGACCGGATGCATCGAGCAGCACTGCGCCCAGCCCCAACGCCATATCGCCTCCACTTCGATGAAGAGAGCCCTGTGACCTCGTTCGAAATCCTGATCGAAGATCCGGGCTTCTATGCCTTCTTCACCGAACATTTTCCCTTCGAATTCCAAGCCGATGAGCATTTCCTCAAAGACGCGCGCGGCCAGGACCTCGAGCCGCTCGCACAGCATCCCGAAAGTGGCACCGACCATGCGCACCATCACGAAGGCATCAATCCGCACCTTTGGGTCAGCCCACGACTCAATGCCATGCTCGCCCAGAACATTGCCCGTGCGCTGGGCGCGCTCGTGCCGGAAGCCGCGCCCCACTTCCAGCGAAATGCAGAGGAATACGCGGCCCGCATGGAGCGACTGCTTGCCGAAATGCGTGCCGCCGTGGAGGCGCTGCCCAACCGACGCATCGTGCAGCCGCACGGCGTGTTCGATTACCTCGCCCGCGATCTCGGCCTTGAAATCGTGGCCTCTACGCAACCGCATGGACTGGAACCTTCCGCCGCCGAAATGCTGCGGCTCCTTGACGTCATTCGGCAAAGCAACGTAGCGGCGATCGTCACGGAGCCCCAATACTCCCCCAGAGTTGGCCGCACCCTTGCCGCCGAGGCGGGCATTCCCGTGGTCATGCTCGACCCCGCGGCCTCCGGCCCGGACAACGCGCCGCTTGACCACTATGAGAACGTCATGCGCGCCAACCTGGCCCTGCTGCGTGCGGCACTCGGCGCCGATGAATAGTCCGGCCGTCCGCTTCCAGGCACTCAGCGTCCAACGCGAGGGCGTCGCGATTCTACAATCCGTCACCGCCTCCGTGCCCAGCGGTGGTTGCTGCGCCATTGTGGGGCCGAACGGCGCGGGCAAGACGAGCCTCCTGCTCGCCCTGCTCCGGCAGATTCCTTATACGGGCCAGATTCACATGGCCACCCCACCCCCGCGTCTCGGCTATGTGCCGCAGCGTCTGGACTTCGATCGCGGCGCACCCATCACGGTGATGGATTTCATGGCCATGAGCCTTCAGCGCCGACCGCTCTGCATCGGAATCTCCCGCGCGCTGCGGCGGGCCAACCTGGAACGGCTTGCCGACGTGCATGCCGAGACGCTGGCCACACGCCGTCTCGGGGCGCTCTCCGGCGGCGAACTGCAACGCGTGCTACTGGCCGCGGCCCTGCAGCAAGAACCCGACCTCCTCATTCTCGACGAACCCACCGCAGGCATCGATGTCCGCGGCGAAGTCCTCCTCTGCGAACTGCTCGAGCGCCTGCGCAGCGAGCGCGGCTTCACGCAGCTCATGGTCAGCCACGACCTGGCCACCGTCAGTCATCACGCCACGCACGTCATCCTGCTGAACCGCGAAGTCGTTGCCGAGGGAGGGCCCAGCGAAGTCTTCACGCCGCCGAATCTGGCCGCTGCGTTTGGCCTGCATATGGGGCATATCATGGGACGCATCAGCGGCGGCGCCGCAGAAGCCGATGAGGGAAACAGATGATGGCGCAACTGGTCCCAATACCCATCGCCGCCGCCTCAACCTGGCTGCAACTCGATCTTCTCCACGTAGACTTCATGCGGCAGGCCTTGCTGGGCCTGCTGATCATTGCGCCCCTCACCGCCGCGATGGGCGTCATCACGGTGCACTTCCGAATGTCCTTCTTCGCCGATGCCGTCAGCCATTCCGCCTTTGCCGGAATCGGGCTGGGCCTGCTCTTCAGCGTCAGCCCGCATTGGACCATGCCCCTCTTCGGCGTGCTGGTCGGGGTTGGCATCATGGTCCTGCAACGGCGAAGCCGCCTCTCCAGCGACGCCGCCATTGGCGTCGTCTTTTCCGGCGTCGTCGCCTTCGGCCTCGCCATGGTCAGCCGCCACGCCCATGTAGCGCGCGACCTGCAAAAATTCCTGTATGGCGACATCCTCACCATTACGCCGGATGGAATCCGAGGGCTGATCCTCCTCGCCCTGGTCGTCCTTCCCTACCTGGCCTGGAGCTATAACCGCTTGCTCTATATCGGGCTCAACCCACCGATGGCTGCGGCGCACCGCGTCTCCGTGGCCGCCTATCAGTACAGCTTCTCCGCCATGCTGGCCCTGGTCATCATGATCTCCATCTGGGCCGTTGGCGTGCTGCTTGTCACCGCGCTGCTGATCGTGCCTGCGGCTGCGGCCCGGAACCTTGCCAGATCCGCGGGCAGCATGCTCGGCTGGGCCGTCGTTGTGGGTCTTCTCTCCGCCGCGATGGGACTGATCCTCTCAGCGCAACCCTGGGCCAACACGGCTACCGGCCCAACGATCATCCTCGTCGCCTGTGCCCTTTTCCTTTGCAGCCAATGCGTGCAAAGTCGGGCCGCGAAACGAACGGCATGAATCAGGGGCTTGCAGGCACCGCTTCCTCCTGCGGCTCCACGGTGACCCAGGCAGGGAACGGATCGGGAAGCCGCTCCCATGCCGCATCGCCGGCACGGAACTCTTCTTTGGTCAGCAGGCAGGCATCCAATTTCGCCTTG
>SLOV01000030.1 GCA_007132345.1 Kiritimatiellia bacterium | reverse complement strand
TGGTTGATACAAGGGGATCACACTTCGATAAGTGTGATCCCATGAGCTGGAAGCCCCACAGGCTGCACGACAGGAGGAACGGTGTTCGGTGTGCAGCGGGGCGTGAGAAGGGCCATGGATATGTGTGGAGGTTCTGGCAGCTTTTCAGGCTGCGGAGAGTGGTTGATACAACGGGATCACACTTCGATAAGTGTGATCCCATGATCTGGCAGCCCCACAGGCCGCCCGGCAGGAGGAACGGTGTTCGGTGTTCAGCGGGGCGTGAGAAGGGCCATGGATGTGTGGGGAGGTTCTGGCAGCCCTTCAGGCTGCGGAGGGTGGTTGATACAACGGGATCACACTTCGATAAGTGTGATCCCATGAGCTGGAAGCCCCACAGGCTGCATGGCAGGAGGAACGGTGTTCGGTGTGCAGCGGGGCGTGAGGGTGTGCGGCGAGAACTTCGTTGTGGAGCAGACGGGCTTTTCTTTGCGAAGCCGGCAGCCTGACCCTTCACCGGATCAATCGGATGGTGACCGGTAGACCAAGGTCAGCCCAAATCCGATCCGCCGTGAGCGCGGGAATACCTCTGGCCATGGCGAGGGAGATGCAGGCGCGATCTCCCAGGGAAAGGCCTACCCGATCCGTGTGCCGGCGGAGGTTCGCCGCGAGGGCGGCGTCATCCGCATCGAAAGGCACGACTTCCAAGCCCGATTCGCGGATACGCTTGCTGACCAAGACCGGATCATGCCCATCTTTGACAAAGCGCCCCAGCACCTCGGAGAGGTTTACCGCTGAAATACATCCCCCTGGTATTTCCGGCAGGACGAGATCATGTCCTGTTTCGCCGAATAAGTAAGCCAGTAAAGCCGAAGCATCCAATACGCTCATTCCCGGGCAACCTCACGACGCCGTTCCGCTATCAATTCGTCGACTACATTGACGGGGAGTTGATCGCCGTACAACAAGCAGACCCATTGTTGAAGCGAATCGGCACCATGCCTTTCGGGCTCACCCATACAGGCCTCTTCCAGAATACTCCGGGCCTCCCGCTCCATGCTTCGACCATGCTGCGCGGCCCGCACCTTCAACTGGTGGTGAACCTTATCGGGGATGTTGCGAAGGTTTAGCGTAGCCATCGAGCACCTCACATTTCGCCAATACTCTATCGGCTGTTTGCGCGGTTGTCCATGCCCAGAGTGAGACGCCGGTTTTCCTGCCGAGGTGGCAGGGCCAGCCGCGCTCAACTCTCGGGCACGGGGGCGGCGAGGAGTTCGTCGAGTTCGTCGCGAAGCTGGCGCTCGAGATTCGGGATGAGACCGACGTGCACGATGCGCACAATGCCTTCTTTGTCGATGACGACGGTTTGAGGGATGCCGGTGACTTTGTACAAATCGGCGACGGCACCGTCGCGATCCATGAGGACGGACATTTCAAGGCCCTGCCGCTCGAGAAAGGTTTCAACGCGTTGGTTGTTTTCGCGGACGTTGACGGCATGGAAGACGACGCCCCTGTCTTTGTAGTCGTTGGCAACGGAAACGAGCAGGGGCAGCGCCTTGACGCAGGGCGGACACCAGGTGGCCCAGAAGTCGAGGATGACAATCTCGCCTTCGTGGGCGGCAAGGGATTGTTCGCCGCCGGTGAGGCGTTCGAGGGTGAAGGCGGGGGCGGCTTCGTCGATGAGGGCATCGCTGGGCATGGCGTCGGGCGCGCCCATGCCTTCGAAGAGTTCGTCGACTTTTTCGCTGGTGGCGGGCGGCGAGAAGCGGAAGGCGCCTGCGTCGATGGGCTCGGG
The DNA here is from genome assembly GCA_007132345.1 of Kiritimatiellia bacterium. Taxonomy (GTDB): domain Bacteria; phylum Verrucomicrobiota; class Kiritimatiellia; order SLOV01; family SLOV01; genus SLOV01. The sequence goes on along the minus strand of SLOV01000030.1, from coordinate 4,157 downwards.
GTCGGTGCGCCAGGCGGCGAAGTCGATGTTTACATGGAGTTCGAGATTGTCGGCGCCCATTTCGCTGCGGGCCTCCTGGATGATCTCGCTCATGTCGGGCTGCAGCCGGCGGAGGCGCGGCGGGGAACCGGCTTCGATCCATGCGTGGTAGGTGGTGCCGAAGCCGGTGAAGCGGACTTTGCGGTGCGGGCGTTCGTCGATGGTCTCTTCGCCGAGGTCCTCGATGGGCGCCTCGGCAAGGGCCTCACGGATGTCGCTGGCGAGGAAGAGGGAGAGGAAGGGGGCACCGAAGCCTTCGGCGAGGTCGATGGCGGAGGATTCGGCGAGGTCGCTCAGGGAATTGGGTGCGGGCTCTTCGGTGTAGCGGCGCATGGCGGAGATGTGTGTGTAGAGGTGCTCGCCGTCTGAATAGATGTCGATGGATGGCTGGCCGGCAATCTGGCGCCAGGCGAAGAGGTTGGGCTTCTGAATGTAGAGGGCGTGGGTGGAGGAGAATTCCTGTTTCATGCCCTCGGCGGCGATGTGGGTGGTGGTGGTGACTTCAGCAGCGGCGGGCTCGGCGGCGATCTGCTCCAGAACGGCGTGCAGCAGTGCGGTGGCATCGAGGGGCTCGGCGGCTATCGCGTGCGGGGCTGGTGCGATGACGAGCGCGAAGAGAAGAGAGAGGGCGGCGAGCGGGCGGGTTCGGTTCATGGTGGCTCCTGAGGTTGCGATTAGAAGACGAAGAGGCCGAGCAGCAGGAGGAAGGCGCCAAGTCCTGCGCCGAAAAGGCTGCAGATGCGGAAGCGGGTATGGCTGCGGGTGAGAGAGACGAGCAGGCTGCGGAGGTAGAAGGGGGCCACGATCAGGACGATCCCGTAGACGATCCAGAAATAGGTCAGGAGCGAGATGAGCCTGCTGAGAGAAGAGGGATGCCAACGGGCCGCGGCAAGAATGGGGGAGGCAAGGAGCAGGATGAACCCGCCGAGGGCGCGGGCCGCGAGCAGTTCGTCGAGGTAGAGCACCAGGGCAAAGAAGGCAAAGGGCATGCCTGCGTAGACGAGCGGCTCGATGTGGGCAAACTCCGAGAAGGGGGGTGTATTGAGCAGGAGCCAGCCCGCCCAGAAAAGGCTGATGGCGGTGAGGGCCCAGCCGGCGACGTCGTGGCGGGGCAGCCCGAGCAGGGCGCGCCGGGTGGTGTCCGGAGCGTAGAGGGCGGCTACACCGCCGAGGAGCGTGGCGAGGCCGATAACGCTGGTGATGATGGCAAGTGAACTCATGTGGGGGGCGGGATGCTCTTGCGTTCGGGCAAGCGCGAATCAGGGGTTTATAGCAGTGGGCGGGGAAAGGTCGACTCTGAAAACGAGGCCGGCCCACTCGCCGTCGCCGTCACGACCCGTTTCGGTGGCGCCGATGCGCCGGTAGACGTCGGAGACGGCATCGGCTTCGTCTTCGCGAATGCCGCTGAGGAGCAGCCATCGAGAAGAAGCGCGGGCGATGCGGAGGGCACAATCTTTGAGGAGATTGGAGTATAGATTGGCGCAGACCACCTCGAAGGGGCCGGGCAGGCTGTCGGATTCGATGTCGGCGGGTTGAAACTCCACGCGGCCCGCAAGCTGGTTGAGGGCGAGGTTCTCGGCAGCGCAGCGGAGCGAGTCGGCGTCGTGATCGGTGGCGAGGACGCGTGGGCAGCCAAGGCGGGCGGCGGCGATGGCCAGGATGCCGCTGCCGGTGCCGATATCCAGCAGTGAGGCGGGCGGGTCGGCGGCGAAGAGACGGTCGAGTGCTTCGAGGCAGAAGCGGGTGGTGAAGTGCTCGCCGGTGCCAAAGCCGAGTCCGGGCTCGATGAAGAGTGTGAGGCGATCGTCGCGGGGCAACCGGTCGCGCTCCCAGACGGGTGCGATGCGGAGGCGGTCGCCGATTTCGCGCGTGGAGAAGTGGCGCCGGAACATGGCCTGCCAGTCTTCGGGCCGGGTGGTGCGCAGGGTGACGGCGCGTACTTCGGGCCGGGACTCTAGGGCGCGGGCGGCGAGCAGGGCCTGGATCTCCTGATCGAAGTAGATTTCGAGGAGGGCCTCGTCGCGGCCGTGGGCGAGGACTTCGACGGGCTCGGTGTGCCATTGCTCCCGCAGGAGTTCGCAGAGTTGCCCGGTATCGGCCTGCAGGGTGTAGAGGGTGACGCTGTAGGTGGGGGCGGGTGTGTTCATTGCGAGGGACGTTCTCTTTCTCCAAGGAGATCGCGCGGCAAGGCGCGGGCGCTCCAGACGGGATCGTCGATGGTACCTTCCAGGTCGTATTCGAACCACCAGAAGAGGGGCGTGGTGACGAGCTGAATGACGCGGCCGAGGCCGGCGCGGTCGCGCAGCAGGCGCACGCGGACATCGAAATCGAGGCTGCGGTCGAAGCCGTAGCTGCCAGCCCCGGTGAGGTGGATGATGGGACCTTCTACGACGACGGAGTCGGACTGTACGCGGCGATCCGCAATCTCGAAATTTGCCCGGAAGTCGGTCTGGGTGGCGAAGCCGAAGCCGGGAATGAGGCGGCTCAACTGGCGGGAGAGGCCGCCGAAGAGGCGAATGCGCAGGAGTGTGCCGTCGCGAATGCGGATGGAGCCCGAGCCGGTCGCGACATCGGGGTGAGCGGGGTTGAGGATGCCTTCAAGATCGAGCCGACCGGAGAGGCGTCCGGTCTGTTCTTCGGCTTCGTCCTGTCGGAAGGCGGAGGCGAGCTGTTGAAAATCGATCTCCCGCGCATCGGCCTGCAGGCGGTAATTCCGTGTGGGTGTTTCGTCGGGCTGCGGGTCGGTGGTGAACCAGCCTTGTAGGGTGCCGCCGAAGAGGTCGGCTTGAATGTCGTGCACGGCGACATGGCGGTTGGAGACGAGCACGGCCAGGTCGACGCGGTCGGCGACAAGGGCCTGGTAGCCCGCCTCGTAGGCGGTGGCGGTGGCGGTGAGCAGGGTGCCGTCGGGGTCACCCCAGAACACGACGCCGTCGACGCGCGCGGTGGTGGGGCCATCGAAGCGGAAGCGGTCGAGAATGCCCTGAAGCACGGGCCCGGCGCCACGCCCGGCGGCGTGTGCATCGATGGAACTCGACAGATGCAGGTCGACGCGCCGTTTTGCGCCATGCACGACGATACTACCCTCCGCCAGGCCTTCGGGGCGTTCGGCGCGGAAGGGATCGAGGCGCGTGACGCGGTTGCTGTAGTGGAGGCCGGAGTCGAGGCGTTCGACGAAGCTGCCGCGCCAGAGGAAGTTGGTGGCTTGCAGGCGGCCCTGCATCGAGAAGGCGCCTTCTTCGGGGTGGGTGCGCATAAAGCGGACGGTGGCGTGCGCCGGTTGGTCGGTGAGGGTGGCGTTGCGGACGAGGGCGGCCATATCCTCGGAGAGGACAGGAAGCAGGGTATGGAAGTCGACCTTGGTTTCCACCTCGCCTTCGAAGGCGTGTCGCGTGAAGTCATAAGCGAAGGAGCCTTGGAGCACGCCGCGCTGTACCGGAGGCCCGATCGCGGCCTCGACATCGCTGAGGCGCAGGTCGCCTTCCTGGTGGGAGAAGCGGAGCCGGGCCTCCTGGACCCATATCCCGAAGGCTTCGGCGCGCTGCAGGGAGAGGGTGCCGGATGCGTGATCAAGCAGTTGGGCCAAGGGCGCGGGGCCGAAGGTTGCGTCGCACGCGATGGTGCCTTCGAAGAAGAGGCCTTGCTCGCGGAGACCGTCGCGCCAGGCGATGGGGATGAGGCTCAGCCAGTAGGAAGCGGGCAGGCTGGAGACGATGCGGCCCTCGGCGAGTCCGGTGTCGAAGTCGTAGCCGCCGGAGAGCGAGAAGCGGTTAGCCCCGTCCTGGACGACGAATCGCTCGACCTCGAGCCGGTTCTCCACCAGTTCGGCGGCGAGGCGCCACTCGTCGATGCGAATGCCCCGGATCTTGCTCTCGCCGCCGCCCCCTTGCAGATGGACGGTCGAGCGGTCCCATGCGGGCGGTGCGAGATGGAAGCGGATTTCCAGTTCCGGCGCGCCTTCGAGGTCGATGCGGTTGAGTTGTTCGACCACGGTATCGAACCAGGGTGGCGGGCGTTCGATGGTGTCGAGAAAGCGGGCCGGCCCGCCAGCGGTCAGGACCTGCGGGGCGCCTGGATCAGGTTCGGCGCGTAGGGTGCCGCCGCCGCGCAGGGCTGTG
>SLOV01000143.1 GCA_007132345.1 Kiritimatiellia bacterium | reverse complement strand
GGCGCAGTTGCTCGCCGCGAGGGCGATCGGTTCGGGCGGCAGGAAACCGGCGGCATCCTCGTTATGAAACGTGATCTGCCCCGAAGCCGGCAGAGCGGCCCTGCACCGTTCCACCATTGAGGCGCTGATCTCGACGACGTGTAACGGGCGTTGCGGATAGCGCCGGATCAACGCCGTTGTCAGGGCACCGGTGCCGCACCCGATTTCAAGCAGAGCACCGGGCGGTGGTTCCAGCGGCAGCCACGCCGCAAGATGCGCGGCGGCCTCGCGCTGCACCTGCGCGTTCGAGTCGTAGGTTGTCGCGGCAGCGGAGAAGCGCTCCGCCACGCCGGTAGACGGATTGACGGAGTTCACGGCGCAAATTTCTGGCAGGAGTTCAGGCATGCGAGCAGTCGATTCGAATGGGTGAACGGTACGTCGTGTCCCGCTTCTTCGACGAGCACGAACTCGCTGTTCGCTGCGCGTGCGTGCAGGTCGCGCCCGGCCTGCTCCGCAACCACCCGATCCCGCCCACCATGCAGCAGGATGAGCCGCGTGCGCAGGGTCGGCACCGACTCACGCAGGTCCGTTTTTGCAAGATAGTCGAGGCCAGCCAGCAGAGCGCCTGTGGAGGCGTCGGTGCGCGGCGAGCTGGTGGGGCCAAGCCCGGAGTTCCCTGCTTCCGCATCCTGATAGAATGCGGAGAGCGCAGCGGCCCGGTCCCGCTTCAGTGCCGCACGCAGGGCGCGAAGCCGAGCCGGTGGCATCCCATATTCCGCGGCGGGACCGGCGCAGAAGCGGCATGTCGCCGAGGCAAGCAGTAACGGAATGCGGGCTTCCGGGTGCAGGCAGGCCCACTCGAGCGCCAGCATAGCGCCAAGCGACCAGCCGCCCAGTAACAGGGGGGCCTCTTGCAGAATGACATGGTCGAGGCGGTTGACGTCCGAGAGGATCTCGAGTGGATCGAGAACGAGTACATCGACCTGCGGACGCACCGGCGCAAAGCACTGCGTCCAACAGGGTGGGCCATAGGCCCAGCCGCTGATCCAGACCATTTTCACAGCAGGCCCAACTCCCTGCTGGCGCGCACGAGATGCTCGAAGGCGCGGTCGAGGTCCGATTCGTCGTGTGCCGCGGTCAACGAGAAGCGGATCCGCGCGGTGCCGGCCGGAACCGTCGGCGGGCGAATGGCGACGGCCACGATATCGTCGCGCCGTAAACGCTCCGCCAAATCCAGGGCTTTGCGGTTCTCGCCGACCAGAATGGGAATAATCTGGCTCGCGGAGTTGAGCACATTGAGTCCGACGCCGCGCAGACGGTCACGAAACTGTTCCGCGCGGTGGAGCAGGCGTGCGCCCCGCTCCGGATCGGATTGAAGCACGCGCAGCGCGCCCAGGACGGCGCCGACGACCGGAGGCGGAAGCGCGGTGGTGTAGATGAGGCTGCGCGCACGGTTGATCAGGAACTTTCGCATCTTCGGGCTGCACGCCACGAAGCCGCCGTAAGAGCCGTATGCCTTGCTCAATGTGCCCATGCAGAAGTGAATCTCGTCTTGCAGATTCTCTTCCACCACGCGCCCGGCGCCGCCAGGGCCGAACACGCCGGAGGCGTGGGCCTCATCGATCAGCATCATGGCCTGTTTCTCCTGCGCACAGGCCACAATCTCACGGAGCGGCGCAAGGTCGCCGTCCATGCTGAAGACCGATTCGGTGACCACGAGCAGGCGGCCACCGCCACGATGCTTCGAGAGGCATTCGCGTAAGTGGGCGGCATCGTTGTGGCGGAAACGCCGGAGTGTCGCACGGCTGAGCAGGATGGCGTCGATGAGACTGGCATGCACGAGGCGGTCGGCAAAAACCGTGTCGCCGCGCCCGACGCAGGCGGTCACAATGCCTGCGTTGGCGAGATAGCCGCTGCCGAAGAGGAGGGATGTGGGGCGTCGTTTGTGCTGGGCCAGGGCCGCTTCGAGCTCTTCGTGGAGCGGCAGATTGCCGGTCACGAGGCGGGAGGCGCCTGCACCTGCGCCATATTCTTGCAGCGCTTGTTGCGCGGCGGCCCGTACTTCGGGGTGGCGGGCCAGGTCGAGATAGTCGTTGCTGGCAAAGTTGAGGATGCGCCGGCCCCCATGCTCGATGACGCCGCCGACACCGGGCGATGTGCGCAGCGCGCGCTCAAGGTCGTCAGCCCTCAGCGCTGCCAGCGTCTTCTCGATCCATTCGGGTTCCTTCATGATTGACCGTCGTGCGAGGATGGTGGTTACATCCCGCCCTGAAAAGAGCGCAGTTTATCCGCACTCCACGAGCGCGGTCCAGTCGCAGCGCTTGGGAGTTTGAAGCAACGATGAATTGGCGAAATCTGGCGGACGAGATCTTGGCGGGGCGTGTGGTGCAGCGCGAGGAGGCACTCGAAATCCTCGCTTCTTCGGACGACGACCTGTTGGCCCTGCTTGACGGGGCCTTTCGCATTCGGCTCGCCCACTGGGGGCGTGGCGTCAACGTGCATGTGCTGCGCAACGCCAAGAGCGGGATGTGCCGCGAGAACTGCGCCTTCTGCAGCCAGGCCATCGGTGCGTACAGCGGCGTGGATCGATACCAGACGCAGACAGTGGAGGAACTGGTGGAGGGCGCCCGCGCCGCCCATGCGCGGCGGGCGGTAAAATACTGCATGGTGACGGCAACGCGCGGGCCGTCCGACAAGGATCTCGACGTGATCTGCGAGGCGGTGCGCCAGATCAAACAGGAGATGCAGATTCATGTCTGCACATCGCTGGGCCTTCTGACCGCGGACCAGGCCGTGCGCCTGAAGGAGGCCGGGGTTGACCGGTTCAATCACAATCTGGAGACGTCCTGCCGCTACTACGCCGAGATCTGTCAGACGCATTCATGGGAGGACCGGGTGCAGACGATTCGCCATGTCAAAGCGGCCGGCCTGGAAGCCTGTTGTGGCGGTATTGTGGGGATGGGCGAGACGGTGGAAGATCGTGTCGACCTGGCCTTGGCGCTCCGCGAGTTGGAAGTGGAGTCGATTCCCGTCAACTTCCTCGACCCGCGGCCGGGCACGCCGTTGGGCGATCTGGAACGGATGCGCCCGGCGGATTGTCTGCGCGCGTTGTGTATGTTCCGGTTTGTGAATCCGAAGCGCGACATCCGCGTGGCCGGCGGGCGCGAGGTTTGTCTACGGCACATGCAGCCGCTCGCGTTATATCCGGCCAACTCGCTCTTTACCGAGGGCTATCTGACGACGCCTGGCCAGGGCGAGAGCCAGGACGCTCGATTGATCGAAGAGGCCGGCTTCTACATCCGTTCCATCAACGAAGACAGCGTGCCCACCGAGGCCGAACCCGCCGGTGCTCTGGCGTCCTGAGCGGGCCCCGTCGAGAAGCGGCGTCGCTCCTTCGTGAGCCCAGCCGGATGGGTTTGCGGATGAACCACCCATCCCGGCGCTGAACGATTCTTTGTCGGAAACCTTTGTCTCCAACCTTTGTCAAAATGGGCTTGCGTGGAGTCGACAAGGGGCCTCCGCAAAGAGGCGCTACGAAGCGGGGGAGCCAGGGCCACGCGAAGGGGGCGCGAGCTGGAAGCTCCCGCCACTTTGTTGCCCACCATAGTGGCGGGAGCATCCTGCTCCCGCTCTGGGGCTTGGGCGTTTGGGTGCTTCGTCATTCATTCCCAACGAACCACGCGTGTTCATGACTCAGCCATGCCGTTTCGCTTTTTGAGCGATTTCAGGATAGCAGAAGAAAGCCCTTCGCGTTAGGTTGCCCGGTTCGGTCGGCGAATGTCTTGCCGCCCGTTTTCAGGCACAACCATGTCGATTGCGCGAATTCTACAACCCCATGCTTCTCCACCCGTGCGCAAGCGCGGCCGGCATATTCTCGATGAGGGGCACGTGGACCTGATGCCCTTCGAAAAGGCGCTCCGCGCCGAAGGCGTCGTCTATGGCACGGAGGCTTATGAAGTCTGGCTGGAACTGGTGCGGAAGAATGGAAAACACTGCCTCGAAGGGTATTGCTCCTGCCCCTATTTCGAGGATCACTCGGTCTGCAAACATCTGTGGGCCTTTGCGCTCAGCCTGGACGAAGAGAGCGAACTCGCCGCGCCGCAGGGGACCCAGTACCGCGCGTTTCGCGGCGAAGTCATGGAGATTGACGTGCCGCCGCCCGCGCCTCCGCCCTCTCCACATCTTCGCGTCGTGCCACCACCCGCTGCTCCGCCCCGTGCGCCATCACCCCGGCAAAAACAGCAGAAATCGGCATGGGCGCAGGTCATCCGCCAGCTCCGACATGAACAGGTCTGGGTCGATCCACGTTCGCTGCGCAAGGAGAAGGCAGCTCCCGACCCGGAAGTAGAATTGCGCTACGAGTTGACGGTCCCCAAATACGCCGTCCCCGGCGAGGCCCGCTTGATGGTGGCCATGCGGCAACGGCTCAAGAGCGGAAAATGGGGGCAGTGGAAGAATTGGGACGAAAACAAATCGTCCGGCGGCCTGGACGGGGACGAATTCCTGCTGGCATCGGCGGTCGCAACACTCGATCGGAACACCCGGTTTGGCGGTCGACCCCTCTCTGCCGAAAACGGGGATCGCCTCATCCCGCGCCTCTGTGCGACAGGCCGGTTCTTTGGAATCGCGGGCGGTGCGGAGGTCGGCCCGCTCTCGTGGGACGATGCAGGGGGCTGGGAGCTGCTTGTGAAGTTCGAACGACAGGGAGATAAGACAGGCCCCGTTCTGGCCCGTACGCTCCTGCACCGCGGCGAAGAGTCGGTACCGGTCTCCCAACTGCAGTTGCTCTTCGATTACTGGGGCGTGTGGAACGATTGCGTTCATCCGCTGGCCTTGCAGGCAACCGATATTGCCTGGTTGCGCCGGATGCGCTCTCTGTCGGAATTCGAGATTCCGCACAGCGAGGTCACGGAGTTCTTCTCCAAGCTGCTCGACAGCGAGGACCTGCCCGAAATGCAATTCCCCGATGGCGGCTTCGAAGAGGTCAAAGAGGCCGATCCGCCGGTTCCAGTATTGCGCGTGCTGAGTCTAACGCTACGGGATCGCCCTTATTTTCCGGTGCGACTCCTCTTCCAATACGGCGAGGTCGAGCTTCCTTCAGAGCCATCGCGCGCCTCCTTTCTGGCACCGGACCTTTCGGTGACCTACATGCGTCACGGCAAAGCCGAAACGGATGCAAGGCAACGGCTCGAAAGCCTCGGGGCCCGCGCACCGAGCATGTTCGAGCGAGGGGATTGCCAGTTCATTCTCTCCGCGAGGCGTCTCACCGAGGCGATGAATGCCCTGCTGGCGGAGGGCTGGGTTGTCACGGCAGAAGACAAGCTCTACCGCCCACATGGCATGGTATCGATGTCGGTCCGCTCGGGCATTGACTGGTTCGACCTGGAGGCAACCGTGGACTTTGGCGGCGGCGTACAGGCGACGATGCCGGAGTTGTTACGGGCAGTTCGCGAAAAGCGGGGTTGGGTCGAACTGGGCGACGGTTCCTGTGGCATGTTGCCCGAAGAGTGGTTGAAGAAATGGGGGAACGTGCTGGCCCTCGGTAAGGAAGACGGGGAATCGGTCCGTTTCACCACGGCGCAAACCGGTCTGCTCGACGCGTGGCTGGCCGATCAGCCGGATGTCCATGTCGACGAAGCCTTCGCGGCGGCACGCGAGCAACTACGCTCTTTCGCCAGCGTCGAGCCCGAAAAGGCGCCCGCCGGATTCGTCGGGGTCCTGCGCCCCTACCAGGAAGAAGGATTAGGTTGGCTCCATTTCCTTCAGCGCTTCCGCCTGGGCGGCTGCCTGGCCGACGACATGGGCCTGGGCAAAACCGTACAAGTGCTGGCGCTGCTCGAAGGTCGACGGGCCGCGCGGCGCAGGAAGAAATTGCCGCCGTCCCTCGTGGTGGCGCCGCGCTCGCTCATCTTCAACTGGCTGCGCGAAGCGGCGAATTTCACGCCGAAACTCCGCACGCTCGACTACACCGGTGCGGATCGCCAGCTTGCCGAGGGCTGGGAGAAGAAGGTGGATGTGGTGCTCACCACCTATGGCACGCTGCTCCGCGACATTGCCATTCTCAAAGAGATCGAATTCGATTACGCCATTCTCGACGAGTCGCAGGCCATCAAGAACGCTGCGGCGCAAACCTCCAAAGCGAGCCGCCTGCTCAAGGCGCGTCATCGCCTCGCCATGAGTGGCACGCCGCTCGAAAACCATCTCGGCGAGTTGTGGAGCCTCATGGACTTCCTCAACCCCGGCCTTCTCGGCGCGGCCTCCCGGTTCTCGAAAAGCTGGACCAAGGACGCCTCACCCGAGCACCGTGCCTCGCTCGGACGCGCCTTGCGTCCGTTCCTGCTGCGCCGTGCCAAGGCGCAAGTCGCCACCGACCTTCCCGAACGGCAGGAGGACACACTCCTCTGCGAATTGCCCGACGCCCAGCGAAAACATTATGAGGAAGTGCGCGATTTCTACCGCGTGCGCCTGCTCGGTGGCGGGGCAAAGAAGGGGGGCGGTGTTCGGGATAAGATCGTGGTGCTCGAGGCCCTGCTGCGATTGCGTCAGGCGGCCTGCCATGTCGGGCTGCTCGACGCCAAGAAGCGGCGCGATCCGAGCGCTAAATTCGAGACCCTGCTGCCGCGGCTCGAGGCCCTGGCCGAAGAAGGGCACAAAGCGCTGGTCTTTTCCCAGTTCACCAGTCTGCTCGACCTGCTGAAGCCGGAACTGAAGAAGCGCAAGCTGTCTTTCGAGTATCTCGACGGCAAGACACGCGATCGCGAAGCCTGTGTCGACCGGTTTCAGCAGGACCCCAGCGTCGGCCTCTTCCTGATCAGCCTGAAAGCCGGTGGGCATGGCCTGAATCTCACCGCCGCCGGCTATGTCTTTCTGCTCGACCCCTGGTGGAACCCGGCGGTGGAGGCTCAGGCCATTGATCGGGCCCATCGCATTGGACAGACGCAGAACGTCATGGCCTACCGCCTCATTGCAGCCAACACGGTCGAAGAGAAGGTGCTGGCCTTGCAAGAGAAGAAGAAAGAGCTGGCCGACGCCATTCTCCGCGAAGACAACGCGGTGCTCCGCGACCTGACCCGCGAGGATCTGGAGCTGTTGTTATCCTGACCGTAGCCGCTGCTGCTGCGTAGCCGCCGCTGCTAGGCGGTGGACGGACGGTTGAACCGCAAATGCAGGCGAATGAACGCGAATTCTTTGATTTCGAGGTGGCGTGCGTAGCGGGGTGATGGGGTTGTGGGTGGAGGGCGCTGATGGGCTTTGGGAGACGGGATGGGATCCCGTCTTACGGGGTGCGGACTGAGGTAGGACGGGATCACATCCGAATGGCACTAAGATAAGGCGTTGTAGACAGACACGGTGAAAGTGGTTGAGTCTACCGAAAAGCGGCGCCGCCTCCCTGCGGTCGTTGTCGCCGCACTCCAGAGCGGCTGCGCCGCAATACGTTCTACCCCTCACCCTTGTAGGTGGATACAGAGTTCTGGAGTGCGGTGAGAAGCGAAGCGCCGCACCGCTTTCCCGCTGTTTCAGGCAACGCACTCTCCGGCCCGCAAAGCAACACCAGTTCAACCGAAAACCGCCTTATCTTAGTGCCATTCGGATCACATCCCGTCCCCCCGGAGCCCATACGGGGGTTCCGCGCTGATTGTGGCTCTGGGTAGACCAGATGGGATCCCGTCTTCCGGGGCGCGGACTGAGGTAGGACGGGATCACATCCCGTCCCCACGGAGCCCATACGGGGGGTTCGCGCTGATGGGCTTTGGGAGACGGGATGGGATCCCGTCTTACGGGGAGTGGGCAGCGGGGGAGCAGGGAGCAGGGAGCAGGCAGCGGATCGGGTTGTTTGCGGTTCTCTTTGTCGGTCGGTTGGGATATACGGATTGCATGAAGTTGCTGTTGCCTCCTTCCCACGCAGCCCATTGGCGCGATCTCCTCTTCCTCTGTTGCTTCGCGGCGTGGCTTGGGGCTGCCGGACATGCATGGTCGGACATGCAGCCGGCACGGCCCGCCTTCTTGATCATCGATCTTTCGCCAGGGCCGGAGACGGAGCGATACCCGGTCTCCGATCTCGACGAAGCACCGGAGGAGGGGTGGCCGGAGGAATTCCGAAGCACGCACCTGGTCTTGCGTCGGATCCCCACCGGCTCCTTCCTCATGGGATCGCCCGAGGATGAACTGGGCCGCCGCGCTCACGAGCGGCAGCGCGAGGTGATGCTGCGGAGCGATTTCTACATGGGAATCTTCGAGGTCACCCAGAAACAATGGGAACGAGTGATGGGCGATTGGCCCTCCTACTTCACGAACGCGCTCTACCGCGAAACGCGCCCCGTCGAGCAGGTCTCCTGGCACGATATCCGCGGCCGGGTCGACGATGCCGGCTTGCTGTTCGGTACCTGGCCGCAGAGCATGGCCGTTGCGCCGGCCTCCTTCATGGGCCGTCTCCGCGCCCGGACCGGCCTGGATGGCCTGGACCTGCCGACCGAGGCGCAATGGGAGTTCGCCTGCCGCGCCGGCTCCACCCACGCACTGAACACCGGGTTCGACCTGGAAGATATGCAGCGGGACGACAACCTCGCCGCTGCCGGGCGCTACTGGTACAACGGCGGCTCCGCCTGGTCGATCGCAGGTTCGCCGGAAACCGGTACTGCTGAGGTCGGCTCCTACCTGCCGAATGCCTGGGGACTCTACGACATGCACGGCAACATCGCGGAGTGGTGCCTCGACTGGTATGAACCATGGCCTAAAGCCACGGTCGATCCGCCCGGCGCCATTACCGCTTCGAGCCGTGTGCTCAGGGGCGGAAGTTGGTTCCACGGCGCGCGCTATTGCCGGTCGGCGCATCGCGACTACTATTTCCCGTCGCACCGCGGATTCAGTATCGGATTCCGCGTTGCGCTCAACCTCCCGGCACCGGACGACAGCGCCGAGTAGGCATCGTTTGGTGAGAACTGCTGCTGCGTGGCGGCCTGCGCTTGTCATTCCTCCAGGTTTGGGGTAACGGGGGGCGCGAATGACAGGCACGCGCTGCGTGCCGATACATCAGGAGAAGATTTATGTTACGACTCGCCTTAGGAATCAGAATATTTTTCAAGGTGCTCTTCAGCCCGCGCTTCGCCCGCGCCCTGTGGGCCTGGCTCGAGGTCTGGAAGACGCCCGCCACGCCGGAGAGCAAAGAGCCCGATGGCCCGCAACGAACCCCGGCGATTGAACTGCTTGCCACCCTTCAGCGCGAAGGTCGTCTGGTCGACTTTCTCCAGGAGAAACTCGACGGTTACTCGGATGCGCAGGTCGGCGCCGCTGTGCGCGACATTCATCGCGACTGCGCTGGTGCGCTGAACCGCGTCTTCGGCATCGCCCCATTGCTCGAGCAGGAGGAAGGCGCGATCGTTTCTCTGCCGGCGGAAGTCGATCCTGGCGCCTGGAAACTCACTGGCAACGTCGCGCCCGGTGCCGAGTCCGCGCGGCTTTGCCATCACGGTTGGAAGATCACTCGTCACGAACTCCCCGCCTGGACCGGTCGCGACACCTCCGCGTGGGTCGTTGCGCCCGCGGAGGTGGAGATTGGGTAAGGAAGTGTTCAGTGTTCGGTGTTCAGTGTTCAGGCTTGAAGTGCGCGAAGCGTTTTGGAGTGCGCGGACTTGCCTGCCCGCCGTAGTTCACGAAGGCGGGACCGCGCTTTGGCACTGCCCATCCCCCTATTCGACAAAGTTCACGACAAGGCTCCCTCCAGAGGCGGGCCAGGCGCGACAAAGGTGCCTGAACACTGAACACCGAACACTGATGTCCCGAAACCCGACACCCGAAACCAATTCCCCCCCCCGACCACCGAACACTGACCACTGAACACCCTTCCCCCCCATGACCACTCCCCAATACTCCATCGGTATCGACCTCGGCACCACCAACAGTGCGCTCGCGTACGTCCCACTCAACGAGGAGCAGGCCTCTGTACAGTTGCTGAACATCCCGCAGATGGTGACGGCTACCACGGTTGAAACGTCACCGCTCCTGCCCTCGTTTGCGTACGTGCCAACGCCTGAAGAAATCGCGTCTGGTAGTCTCACCTTGACCGGCGCGGACGCCGAGGCCGCCGTCATCGGCCGCTTCGCACGCACGCAATCCGCAGATGTTCCAACCCGCACCGTGGCCGCCGCCAAATCGTGGCTCTGCCACTCGCGCGTGGACCGGCACCAGCCGATCCTGCCCTGGAACGCGCCAGAAGAAGTCCGCAAACTCTCGCCGGTCGCCGTCTCCTCGCTCTATCTGCAACACCTCGTCGGCGCATGGAATCAGCAGTTTCCCGATGCACCGTTCGACCAGCAGCAAGTTACCCTCACCGTGCCCGCCTCGTTCGATGCCAGTGCGCGCGAACTGACCCGCGAGGCCGCCGCGCGCGCGGGCTTTCCGTCTGACTTCACACTGCTCGAAGAACCGCAGGCCGGCCTCTACGCGTGGCTCGGTGTACGCGGCGAGGAGTGGCGTAAGGACCTGAAGATCGGCGACCGCATCCTCGTCTGCGACGTCGGCGGTGGCACAACAGACTTCACGTTGATTGCCGTGGAGGACCGGGACGGCGAGTTGGAACTCTCGCGCGTGGCGGTGGGCAACCATATTCTTGTCGGCGGCGACAACATGGACCTCGCCCTCGCCTTTGCGGCGCAGGCCTTGTTCAAGGAGAAGGGGCACAACCTCGATGCGTGGCAGTCCGTTTCGCTTTGGCATGCCTGCCGCGCGGCGAAAGAGGCGTTGCTGAGCGCCGACGGCCCTGACCAGTGTCCCGTCACGATTCTCGGTCGCGGCTCCCGTGTCATTGGTGGTTCGATCTCCGTCGACCTTTCGCGCGAACTCGTACAGCAGACGCTGGTCGACGGTTTTCTTCCCGCCTGCGGCCTCGATGACAAGCCCGTAAAGCGGCCCGCTTCCGGATTCCGGCAGCTTGGCCTGCCCTACGAATCCGACACAGCCATCACGCGGCACCTTGCCCACTTCCTGCGCGAGCAGGGCGGTGCGGGATCGGAGACGGGGCGTCCAACGCATCTTCTCTTCAACGGCGGCGTGTTCAAGGCGGCTGCATTGAAGCAGCGCATTCACGAACTCTTCGCTGACTGGTTCCCGACCGAAGGGGTTCCGGCTCCGCTGATCGGCGGGGAGGATCTGGACTTTGCGGTCGCACGCGGCGCGGCGAACTATGGACGCATCAAGCAACAGGGTGGGGTGCGTATCCGCGGCGGCACGGCCCGCGCTTATTACATTGGCATCGAGACAGCAGGCCTCGCGGTGCCTGGCGCGCCGCGTCCGCTGAACGCGCTCTGCGTTGTGCCGCACGGCATGGAAGAAGGGACTTCCGTCGAAGTGCCCGGCCAGGAAATAGGTCTCGTCGTCGGAGAGCCGGTCCATTTCCGTTTCTTCAGTTCGACCAGCCGTCTGAGCGACGAACCGGGGCGACTGTTGACGTCATGGACCGAAGACGAGTTGCAAGAGACCGACTCGTTGGAGGCCGCTCTCCCCGCCGCCGAGAATGCGGAGGGCGGCTACGTACCGGTTCGCATCGAAACACGCGTCACGGAGTTGGGCGTGCTCGAACTCTGGTGTGTCAGCACCGTCAGCGACGAGCGCTGGAAACTCGAATTCAGCGTCCGCGACAGCACCTGATCTGAGCCGAATGCGGAGCGGCTCGGCGCTTGACCGCTCGCCGTTCGCTGGCGGTTCCCAAGCCGGCCGCCCCACTCCGGCTCTGCCGAGTCCGTTCGAGGAACCCCTTTTGACCCGAATCATGCTTGCCGTCGGGAGCGGCGGCCTGAAGGCTCGCCAAGACTTCCGCCTGAAGGCTGTACTCTGACCCGGATTCCGGCCCGCCTTTCCGCGACTATTATGCATCTCGGCAAGGAGACGCGATCTGTTCGGTGCCTGTTAGGCTCCTATTCCATGGACTGCGGGCTTGCCGAAATCCCGCGCACGCTCGACAGCACGTCAGAGTCCCCGCCTGGGCGGGAAGTGTGCGACCGGGCTTCGGTCAGGCGCGTTGCCCAGAGGCATTGCCTCGCGATTTGCGATCTGGGCAAAATCCTCTCAGTAGGCCCGTAACTCAGCAGAAACATCATCCTGTGATTCTTCGATGGATTGCCCCATGGAGTGAGGATGCAAGCGGGAATTGCTTTGAAGGGCACCGATGCTGTATGAAGCTAGCGGGCAGATGCAGTCTTCCGGCGGCACCGGGCGCGAAATGATGAGTACGATATCAGGCAAATGGATCAAGACTCTTCGAGCCATCGCCGAAACCGACGATCGGGTCTTTGCTCGTCTGCATAACCTTCTCTCAGAAGACCGGGTTGAAATGGAGAAGCTTATTGAGGCGTGCGAAGAGGAATTCAACAGTCTCGTCGCAGGAGGCGAATCTGAAGAGAGCTCGGCTTCAGAGGTGCTCCGGGAACTAATGAAACGACTCGATAATCCGTGCTCACATCTTCTGGGGCAGCTTGCAGAAGGAGCGCCACCGGCTCACGTGGACAGACTGATTACACATATTATTCGAGATGAAGTGGAGTATGGGGTGCCCTCCGTGCCGCGTCCTTCCCGGCAGTTTTCCATCTATGCGATGGGGAAGACGAGTGCTAATGGATCCATCTGCCGCCGCTTCATCTGGGTGACCTTCGCCGACGCTTCTGGCAAAGGTCTCAGCGATCAGGACCCCGGCGAAGTCGTGAGGGAGCTGGGTCTTGCGCATTTCGATGCCGAAGGCAACGCGTATCGTTTTGAACTCCCAGCGCCGGTCAGCGGAACGTATTTCATTCCTACGGCGCTGGACGCAGAGCTGTACGAGGCGTGGCAAAGACCTGACTCTGGCCATGCCCATCCTTGGGGGCTGACGCGGCACCTCGAAACCGGTCTGCCGTGCTGGCCGGAATTGCTGGTCGAAACGAAAGAATACCTTCATGATTGCGTTGGTGAGCTGGTGACCCGGCCCGACGGAACAACCGCGGTCGGTCCCTCGAAACCGAATTTCCGAATAGGCCGTAAATTGCCTCCATGAACGAGCAAGACCTCTTTGCCTTTGATGTAAACGCCCTGGCGGTGTATCTCCGCGAGCGGTTGACGCGAGCGCGCCTCGATCCGCCTCTCGATCCGCGCACGAACGAGGGGCCTCCTGCCTTTCTACTACGCGCCCTTCGTCATCTGAAGGACGAGGAACAGGCTGAATTCAGCAACAAGTTGTGTCAGGCGATCCGGATTAGTTTCGGTAATCTGGCAACGCATATTGCAGAGAAATGGGCAAAGCCGTCGGGCTCTGATTCGGCGGCGGACGAGTGGCTGGCCGGCCTCTCCTATCTGGCCCAGAAGCTCGAAGCCACAAGCGTCCTCAGCATGATGGAGGTGCTGGCCGTGGCCTGGCTTGGAAACGGCACGGACAAAGAGCCGTCATTCGGCGTGCAGCACCTGATCCGGTCGATCGCCTACATGCAGCAAGGCAAGGGACACGAGGGATTCTGGGAGGAGTTATGGGCGCATCGAATACCTGAACTGACGCCGTTGATCCTCTTCGGCTGGGCCCGCTGTAAGCCGGAGGCCGCACTTCGCCAACTGCCCGGGCTTGTTCGGGCCCAGGACGGAACCGCGCTCGCCAATCTCCTCTGGAGCCTTCTGGCGTCGGGCGGGCCTTCGCCCATTGAGGTCGGCAGAGCGCTCGCCCACGACGCAGAGCTGCATCAACAAGGGCGTCTTGCACTGGAGCGTGCAGGTGCGAGCCGGGACGAATTGCGCGACTACGATTTGCCGATGACGGCAACAGGGCCAGCCGCGGGCGCGTTTCCGTTCCCGCCAGAGGCCAAGTACCGAGCTCAGCACACTGAGTATGTCGGTTGGGATGTCAATCTACAGCAGGTGCCTGCATGAGTTCCCGTGCCGTTGGACCGGAAAAGAGCCGCGTCTTCACCTTCTACTCCTACAAAGGCGGAGTGGGGCGGACCATGGCCGTAGCGAACCTCGCCTGCTGGCTGGCGCACCGCCATGGGCTCAAGGTGGCTTGCATTGATTGGGATCTTGAAGCGCCGGGCTTGCACTATTATCTGGGTTGGCCGGACGAAGAGTTGCGAACGCGGAGCGGACTGGTCGAGTACTTGCACGATTTTCGTTCCGAAGTGCGGCATGGCGCGACGGGTGTGGCACCGAACGTCTGCGAGTATCTTTTACCTCCGGCGGAGCGGATTGCCGCCCAAATTAAGTTTGGCGAGGTGCGCCTATTGCATTGCGGGCGCACCGATCCGCTCTATCTGCACCGCGTCAAGGAATTGGACTGGAAACGATTCTACGAAGAAGAGCAGGGCTTCTCGATTGTCCAGACCCTGCGATTGCAGTTGCTGGATTCGTTTGATGTTGTCTTGATCGATGCCCGCGCGGGACAAGCCGACGTGGGGGTGACGCCGACCGTCCAACTTCCCGACACCGTCGTGCTGCTGTTCACATCCAATCGGCAGAGTCTGGAAGGCTCCATTCAGATTGCCCGCAGGCTCATCGCACACCCGTTGCGCCGCGATCAGGAAATCGGTCCGCCGCACCTGCTTTTCACGCCGGCGCGTGTCTTTCCCGCCGTGGATGCGTATGCCACTTGGCTCAATCAAGACGTGCGGCCTGCTCTCGCGACGCTTCGTGAAACGGGCATGTTGTTGCCGGAAGATATTTCCGAGGATCTCCTTCGCGAAGGCCTGCCCGTGGCCCCGCACGCCTCGGTGGACGAGCAGATCGTGGTTTTTGACGAAAGCCCGCGCGTACGCGAGTTGACGCACGCCTATCGGAATCTGGCGCAGGCCCTGGCCAACCTGCATCAGGGCCTGAATGCCTGGACCATGGAAAAGCCGGATGCGGATTCCGAGCGGCTTTCCTTGGACGCGCTCAAGAAGCAAATCGCGGAGGCCAGCCAACGAGGAGACTCCGACAAGGTTGCTCAACTGCAATGGCTGGCTGGAAAGAAGGCTACGGAAGACAGGCGAGTTGACGAGGCTGAGGCATTCTTGCAGGCCGCGATAGCTTTTTATGCAGGAAGAGGATCTGCCTACGCTGCCGAATATGGGTTCTCTCTGCTTGCTTTGGGTGATCTACGGGTGCAGCAGCTCAAAGAGGCGGAAGCAATGTTGTTGTATGAAAAGGCCCTGACTTTGTTGCGTGAGACGGAAGAAAAGAGCGGGCAGGGCCTAATACTACTCGCCATGGGCAACCTGCGAGCAAAAGAGGGTGCTTATCCAGAGGCGCTACGGTTGTACGAAGAAGCGCAGATCTTGCTGCGTGAGTCGGGTACGAAGAACGGGCAAAGCGTGGCGCTTCACATGATGGCTAATGCGCTTGCGAAAGCGGGGCATCCTGCTCAGGCGCTGACGATGTATGAAGAAGCACTGATCTTGGATCGCGAACAGGAGAACAAGCGGGGTCAGAGTGCAGCGCTGCACGCTATGGGCAACCTAACGGCGGAAATGGGGGGCAACGCCGATGCGATACCGCTGTATGAGGAGGCGCTGGTGCTAGACCGCGAAATGGGCGATAAATTGGGTCAGGGTATGACCCTGCACGGAATGGGGAATGTGCGAGCAAAGCAGGG
This sequence comes from Kiritimatiellia bacterium, assembly GCA_007132345.1. Taxonomy (GTDB): domain Bacteria; phylum Verrucomicrobiota; class Kiritimatiellia; order SLOV01; family SLOV01; genus SLOV01. Next base: position 4,441 of record SLOV01000143.1, on the reverse strand, counting down.
CGATCTCACGGATGCGCTACGGTTGTACGAAGAAGCGCTGGTCTTGAAGCGCGATGCGGGTGACAAGCGGGGCCAAGGGGTGACGCTGCACGCAATGGGGAATGCGCGAGTGCAGCAGGCCGATCATGCCGAGGCGCTGCGGTTGTACGAAGAGGCGCTGGCCTTGAAGCGCGAGGCGGGCGACAAGCTGGGCCAAGGAGTGACGCTGCACGAAATGGGGAATGTGCGAGCGCAGCAGGGCGATCATGCCGATGCGCTACGGTTGTACGAAGAAGCGCTGGCCTTGGATCGCGAGGCGGGTGACAAGCGGGGCCAAGGGGTGATGCTGCACGCAATGGGGAATCTGCGAGCGCAAAAGGGCGAACATGTTGAGGCGCTACGGTTGTACGAAGAGGCGCTTGCCTTGGCCCAGGAAGCTGGCGATCAAGAGGGCATAGGCATTGTTTCTGCTTCGATCGCCCAACTCCGGTCAAAGAGCGCGCCAGGAAGAGAGCAAGGCCTGCAAGGCGCGTGAATGATGTCGCCAGTATTTGGGCCGGAGTGAGTTCGGGCACTTTCTGCCGTTGTGGGCGCAAAGAGAACTTGCAGAACGCGATTCATTGGAGGCCGCTCTGCCTGCCGCCAAGAACGCATAGGACGGCTACGTGCCGGTCCGCATCGAAACACGTGTCACGGGATTGGGCGTGCTAGAACTCTGGTGTGTCAGCACCGTCAGCGACGAACGCTGGAAGCTCGAATTCAGCGTGCGCGAGAGCGCCTGATCTTAACCAAACGCGGAGCGGCTCGGCTTACCGAGCCGGAACTCGATTTCAGCGTGCGTGACAGCGCCTGATCTGAACCAAACGCGGAGCGGCTCAGCGCTTGACCGCCCGCCGTTCGCTGGCGGTTCCCGAGCCGGAAACTGTGCACACAATCGGGTTTTCGTGCCCGGCACCACAGAGGCAGGTCCGTACATATATACATGAATGCAACGGCTATCATGGTGTGAGAATCCTTGCTGCCGGCTGCACCCCATCTGCCCATTCAACTGGAGGAGAAACGGGCCCGGACAAATGGAGGGACCCGACGGGTATGGGATCTGATTCGCGGTTCCTCCTCGACCGATCTCATTGGTGTGGTTCTGTTGGGCTTTGGGAGACGGGATGGGATCCCGTCTTACGTTGCGGGTGCTGAGGTAGGACGGGTTCACAACCCGTCCCCCGGAGCCGAGGCGAGGGTTTGCAAGCCTTCAATCCCTCTATGCACTTACTCCTACACCTACTCGCACACCCACCTCTCCACGCCGCCCAAACCGGAAATCCCTTAAGCCCGCACTCTCCCGATTCGGCGGCTGCAACGCGAATATTGCCCCCGTGGAAGAAGAGGGACTTGGGCAGAATGGGGCCGGTTTCGTAGCGTCGCGTCATCGATACAGCCTCGGAAGGCCTTGGCAAGCAGGAACCCGTAGTTTACATGTTTCCTCATAATGAAGATCGAGATATCGACAACTGAGGCGGCTCGTAACCTCGGGGATTGCCTCGCGAGAATCCGGCATACCGGCGTGGTGTTCGTTTTGACGAAAAACCATCGGCCGGTGGCGGAGCTATCGCCGGTAGCGGGAGCGCGGGACACGCGGCTTGAACGCCTCTGGCAGGTCATGCGGGAAATGCCCGTTGACCCGGACTTTGCCCGGGACCTGGAACGGGTGAATGCCTCCGACACGGCCGCAGACAATCCATGGCCATAGTTCTCGACACATCCCGAATCGTCGGCCCCAACGATGAGTTTCATTTTCGACTCGTATCGGGTTTGATTGTCCACGTGGTGCATCATGCGCCATGAATGCGCTTGTACAGCGAGCACACTCATTGCCCGTCCACGAACGCTGATACGTGAGCACGGTCGGCGACGAAGGCTGTAAACTCGAATTCAGCTATCGTTCGCAGCGCCTTTCATTATAGGCCAGAACAGGCCCTGCAAGCCTGCTGAAGCAGGTACTACGAACGATTTTCCGCCGGGTTTTCGCCCGTTTGTAGTCCCGCCTTGAGGCGGCAACGGACCCGACAACGATTACTCTCACGCCGGCCTCTTGGCTTTTCGCACTCAAGTCGGCATGCTGCTTGAACCAATGAACATTCCGCCAAAAGCCGAGGGAGCCTTCCGCGTGATTCACACCGCGGACTGGCACCTCGGGAAAATGCTTTGTGACAAACCGCGCCACGAGGAACATCAGCGCTTCCTGGAGTTTCTCCTCTCCGTCATTCAAGACAATGCCGTCGATGCGCTCCTTGTCGCGGGCGACGTGTTCGACTCGGGAAACCCACCGCAGTCGGCGGTGGCCATCTATTTCGACTTCCTCAGCCGGCTCCACAAAGAGACCGACTGTGCAGCCGTCGTCACCGCCGGTAACCATGATGCACCCAGCCACCTTGAAGCGCCGCGCCAAGTGCTCAAAGCCCTCAACGTGCATGTTGTTGGCCAGTGGCCGAACGATCCCACCAACGCCGTGATCTTCCTGCCTTCCGCCGAACAGCCCCTTCTCACCATTGCCGCCGTCCCATATCTGCGCGATCGTGACCTTCGCACCGGCAAAGCGATGCAGACGCGCGAGGAAATTGAACGCGATCTACGCGAAGGGATTCAACGTTGCTATGCGGGAGTTGCGGAGGCCATCGAACAGGCTGGACGGCCCGGTGTTGCCGCGCTCGCCCTGGGCCATCTCACGGTCGTGGGCGGCGTGACTTCGGACAGCGAGCGCGAGATCCATGTGGGCGGACTCGGTGCTGTGTCCCACGCCTGTTTCCCTCAGGCGTTTCAGTACGTCGCGCTCGGCCATCTACATCGACCCCAGTCGGTCGGTGGCCTCGACCACATCCGCTACGCCGGTGCTCCGATCCCACTGAGTTTCAGTGAAGCCGACCACGCGAAGAGTCTGCGCCTGTTGGATTTTGCCGATGGCCAGCTTGTGCGTAACGAAGAGATCGCGATTCCCGCCGCGCGCCGCCTGCTTCGCGTCGAGGCCCCGTTTCATCAGCTCGCGGAGAGGTTGAAGGATCTCACCCCGCCAACCGAACCCCTTGCCCCGTGGCTGGAAGTGGCGGTCATCGATCCGCCACCGGGCGAGAATATCAGCGATCAGGTGACGCAGTGGCTCGAAGGCTCAACCTGTGAGTTGCTGAAAGTGACCATCTCCCGCAGCGCTGCGTCCCACGGCCTGAGCATGGCGGAGGAGTCGTTGGAGGAGGATGCGCAAAACCTGTTGAGCGACCCGGCCCGTGTGTTCGAGCGTCGACTCGCCGACTGCCGCGCAGAGCCTTTCACCGATGAAGATCGCGAGCAGCTACACCTCGCGTTTCGGCAACTGCTCCAGCTCCATCATGAAAATGAATCGGAAGCCCCGCCGCCCAGCGACAACGGAGGTGCGCGATGAGAATCCTGCGCATCTCCGGCCGCAATCTCAACTCCTTGCGTGGCGACTTCGTCGTGGATTTCGAACAACCGCCGCTGCTCGGCGCCGGCCTCTTCGCCATCACCGGATCCACCGGTGCCGGCAAATCCACGTTGCTGGATGCGATTACCCTCGCACTGTACGGGCGCGCCGCACGCTACGGCGTTCAGCCGAATCCCAGCGATGTGATGAGCCGACAGACGGGGGAATGTCAGGCGGAAGTGCTTTTCGAGGTGGCACGGGGACGCTTCCGCGCCTCCTGGCATCTCAACCGTGCCCGCAAGAAGCCAGACGGAAAAGTGCAGCCATCGCAGCGCTATATCTATGACGCCGCCGACACCGTGCTGGCCGCGAAGACGACGGATGCCAATGAGCTGATCGAAACGCTGACGGGCCTCGACTATGAACGCTTCCTCCGCTCCGCCTTACTCGCACAAGGCGAATTCGCTCGCTTCCTGAAATCCAGCGACCGGGAACGGGCCGAGCTGCTCGAGAGCCTCACGGGCACGGACATCTACTCCGCCCTGGGGGCCTTGGCCTTCAAAGAGCATGGCCGCCGTGCCAACGAGATCACGATCGCAGAGGCCGCGTTGCAAAGCATTGCGGTTCTGTCTGAGGAAGACCGTCAGCGCCGTATGGAAGAACAAAATGGGCTGGAAGGGCAACGCGGCGGCCTATCCAACCAACTTAAGACTTTGCGTGAACGACTTGGGAAGGCTGAAAGGCTGAGCGAGGCCCGGCAACAGCAGGTTGCCGCAGTCAAACGGATGGAAGACGTTGGCGCGCGCGCTGCAAGTTTCGCGGAGCGACTTCTTCGCCTTGATCGCCATGAACAGACCCAGCCGTTCGCGGAAGAGCTCACCTGTTTGAGCGTAGCCGAAAAGGCTGCCCAGGAAGCCGAGCAGAAGCGGTCGGTTGCAGAATTGGAGTTTGAGGAAAGGGCCCGAGAGCGGGCCCGCGCGGTGATCGCCGCCTGCGGCTTGGTGGACCGGCTTCGTAAAGAGGCCGCTGGAG
>SLOV01000133.1 GCA_007132345.1 Kiritimatiellia bacterium | reverse complement strand
TGGGATGCAGGAGTACATCTTCGGGCGCACAATCGTATAGCGCGGCAAGAATCCTCCGAAGCGCTTCTGCTCCGTCTGTGTCAGCGGTCGAAACAGCTTTCTGTTCCAACGCCGCAGCCGCCTGACGGCTGGAAAGACCAAGCCCCGCATGCTGCCAGAAAGCGCGCAGCGCCGAAATGCCTGCCGTGGAGGTCATGACACCAATGACCAAATCCCCTGTGATCAAATCGGCCGGCAACTCACAGCGTTGCCGCAGATACGCTGCGCAGGCCTCAGCCGCAGCCAGGCTGGGAAATGGGAGACAGGGTCGTCCCCGGGCCATGTGTCCGGCAAGCTCTGCGACCACGGGATGGACGACAAAGCGAGGATACCCAGAGCGCATATGCTCCCAGACCGACGGCTCGTGCTCCTCGTAACCGATGACGGATTTCCAGGTTGGCAGCGCCACCGAGACGGCGTGGTTCGACTCGGGAATCGGCACGCCGACCTCCTGATCGCGCCACGCGGGATCGCACAGGAAATCACGCATGGCGGCCAGCTCCCGGTAGTCCGTCCAGTGCCTGCTCCAGATCCGCACGCAAATCTTCTACATCTTCGATGCCGACAGAGAAACGGATCAGGCCATCGGAGATGCCAACACTGCACCGCACCTCGGCAGGGACAGACGCATGGGTCATGGTGGCCGGATGACAGATGAGGCTCTCCACGCCGCCGAGGCTTTCAGCAAGGGTAAACAGACGGAGCTGTCGACAGAAGGCCAACGTTTCATCAACGTCCGCCGCCAGCTCGGCCGTGAAGAGGCCCGACCCCGCAAGCATCTGCTTACGCGCCAGCGCATGGCCGGGATGAGAAGGAAGAAAAGGGTATTGAACGGCGCGCACGGCAGGGTGTTTTTCCATCCATTCGGCAAGCCCCAGCGCGTTCGCGCTGTGACGTTCCATGCGCAGCGCCAGGGTGCGCGCTCCACGCGCCGTCAGCCATGCCTCGAACGGAGACGGCTGCAGGCCAAGCGCTTTCTGCGCGAAGACCATTTTCTCATGCCACGCAGGATCCGAGGTCGCCACGATGCCGGCCAAAGAGTCGCTATGGCCGTTGATATACTTGGTGGTAGACGAGAGCGACAACGTGGCCCCCCACTCCAGCGGGCGCTGGAGGTAGGGCGAAGCGAAGGTGTTATCGACCAGAACCGGGACGCCGGCCCGCTTTGCGATGGTGCAGATTCCCTCCAGGTCCAACACCTTGAGGAGCGGGTTCGTCGGACTCTCCAGCCAGACCAGTGCGGGCCGATGGCGCTCGATCAACGGCCAGTTCGAGGCATCGGCGAGATCTGCATAGACGACCTCCACGCCGAACTTGGCGAAGACCTTGTCGAAAAGCCGATAGGTGCAGCCATAGACATTCTCCTCGGCCAGCACACAGTCGCCCTGCTTCAAGGTGGAGATAATGGCGGTGATCGCCGAAACGCCGCTGGCAAAGCAGGTGGCGTATTCGCCGCCTTCGAGGGCGGCCAACGTCGTTTCAAGAAGCCGGAAGTTCGGGTTGCCCGAGCGCGTGTAATCGAATCCGTCCGGGTTCCCCTGTTCGAACGTGGAGGTGAGATAGACCGGTGGCATGACTGCGCCGGTGTTGCCGGAGTAGCCACGGCCCAGGTGCACAGCACGTGTGGAGAAGCCTTCTGGAGTCGATGTCATAGCCACTGAATCAGGGGCAGAGATTGCAGAGCAGCGGGGCGTGGGTCAAGCATGGCATAGAGGGCGCGCCAGACCAACAGAGCGATGAGACTGCCAAGGCATTTGTTAGGCTGCGGGTAGCCGGAGACCTGGTTTCATGCCCACGATGCGGTTCCGGACGCGGAAGCGCGTCCGCTCCGGAGAGAATCCTAATCGAACACACTGCGGAGCGGCTCGGCTTCCCGAGCCGGACTCCTTGTTTAACGTGTCCGATTAGCCGGTTTCTAGGCCCCTTCCAGTTGTTGCCGTGAGATCCGAAAACAGCCTTACGTTAGTGCCATTCGGCATAGAGGGCATACTCGACCAACACATGCAGGAGGGAGTCCGCGCGTTCCTCAAGCCTCAGCCAGCCGGAGACCTGGTTTCAGGCCAGCCCGCGAGGGAATTTCAACCTGGGACAAGGCGTTGCTGTGGCCCGCCGTGCTGGCTATAGTCTGCACTTCTACATGTTGTTCAAGCCACCGCCTTCCAGAATATGACAGGTTCCATCCGTTCGCATCTCCTCGTAGCCGACTGGCCAGCCTACGAGCTACTCGACTCTGGCAACCGCATGCGGCTCGAGCGGCTGGGCCAGATGCGGCTCGTCCGTTACGAACCGAAGGCGTGGTGGAAGCCAGACCTGCCGCCATCCGAATGGGACCGCGCCGATGCCGTCTACGATGCCGAAGGACATTGGAGACTCTCCCCCACGGCTCAGCGCGAATGGAGCGTCGACTATGGAGCGCTTACCCTGCAAGCGCGCATCACGGCATCGAAACACGTCGGGATCTTCCCCGAGCAGGCGCCCCACTGGGCATGGATATCCGAACAGGCAAGGGCCGCGGGCAAACGTCCGCTCAAATTGCTCAACCTCTTTGGCTACACCGGTGTTGCCAGCCTGGTCGCGGCGGAGGCAGGCTTTGCGGTTACCCACGTCGATGCATCGAAACCCGCCGTGGCATGGGGCCGGGAAAACGCCCAGCGCTGCGGCCACCCCGATCTGCCGATCCGCTGGATTCTCGACGACGCCCGCAAATTCGTGGCGCGGGAGATCCGACGCGGTAACCGCTACGACGCCATCCTGATGGATCCACCCTCCTTCGGGCGTGGCCCCCGCAGCGAAATCTGGAAAGTGGAAGAGCGGCTACCCCCTCTTCTCGCTGAATGCGCCCAACTCCTCAGCGAGGATGCACTCTTTATGCTCGTGACACTGTATGCGATTGCGGCCTCTCCTTTCGCGATCGACAACCTGCTTCAGGACGCATTAGGCGGGCGCGGAGGCACTGTCGAGGTGGGAGAACTGGCGCTCCGTCATGCACAGTCAAACAAACATCTGGCCCTTTCGATTTTCGGACGCTGGTCAAAAGGGCCCGTGCAATGAATGCGTCCGAGGCCCTCGATGAGAAACCTTTCGTTGAAGTGGTCATTCCTTTCGGCCCGTGGACTGACGACGTCATCGAATGCGTCGCCCACTTCCGTGAGAGTCGCCATCGCGCCTTCCGGCTCTGGCTCGTGCCCGATGCCGCGCCGACGCCCGACTGGACTGCCAGGCTCGACGCCCTCTCGCTCGAACAGGAGGTCCGCATACATCCCACGGGTGGAGGGAACCCAGCGCAGAAGAGGAATGCGATTCTGCGCCTTGCGGATAGCGACTGCTTCGCCTTTATCGATTCCGATGCTTTCGCGCCACCCCGCTGGCTGGAGCGGGCGGTGGCTTTGCTCGACAACGGCGTGGCGATCGTGACCGGCCCCAATCTCACCCCGCCGGACAACCCCATGACCCGCCGCGTTTCGGGTTATGTCATGGAGAGCCCCCTCGGGTTCGGGGCTGCCTATTTGCGTCACACCCCACTCTCTGCCCGCACGCTCGACGAGATGCCCACCTGCAACATGATCGTGCGCCGCCCGCCGCGCGTCGAGTTTCGCGAGGAATTCGATACGGCCGAAGACATGATGTTCTGCCGCGACATTCGCGACGCGGGCGGGACGATCCACTACGATCCGTTTGTTGTGGTCTACCATCATCGCCGCCCCGTCTTCCGCGCTTTCATTCGGCAGTTCAATGCCTATGGCCGCGACAAGGGGCGGCTCTTCCGCGCCGGCGCAGGCGCACAGATCTGGAACGCCGCGCCCGCGTTATTGACGCTCTATCTCATTGGGTGGCTGCTCCTGATGATCTTCCCAACGCCGCGTATCGTGCAGGTGCTCGGAACGGTTCCGTTGCTGTTCTATCTGCTGTTCGTCTCTGGAGAGTCTTTTCGTATGGCGCGCCGCCTCGCCCCGGCCTTCTTCACGATGCCTGCCTTCGTGGCGGCGCACCTCGCCTATGGCCTTGGCTTCCTGCGGGGCATGGGGAAGGGGGAGGGTTGACGGTGGACGGTGGGCTGAGGGATGAAGGGTGGACGTGAATCCCGCGTTGCGGGACAACGTCCCGCTCACGCGGAAACCTGAGGTCGGAGGTCGGAGACTTGTGGGAGATGGCATGCGAGATGCGAGCCCCCTTTGTCGCCCTTCTTTGTCGAATTCCTTTGTCGATTCCGCATCCCGGAGCACCAGAGCCTCCCTACGGGCGGCACGGCACGGTGCCCGGCAAGCCGCATCGACAAAGAGGGACGACAAAGGGGCTTCAGCCTGCCCCATGGACCCATTGTCCTATCAAATAGATAGCGGTCCCACGGGTGTGGGCACTCACTGACCTGCCAGTTTCGTATCGTATCATTGCCTTTCGACTCTCTGCATGATAGCTTTGACGTAGATTATGAAGACGTTTCATGTACGAGCCAAAACCGATTCTGATGGCCATTTGAGGCTGGATATGCCCCTGTCAAGTCCCGCAGCGGATCTCACTATCACCATTGTCATGAACACGAGCGAGCCGCTACGGGCTCATCGATTCGACGATCTATGCGGTCGTCTGAAATGGCGGGGGAACGCACTCTCTGAACAAGAGCGGCTGCGTGACGAATGGCGATGAGGCGCATTTTGCTCGATACCAATGCGGTTGTATCCCTGTTGGCAGGCGACACCCGCATTGAGAAGATGGTTCAGGAAAGCGAGTGGGTAGGAATTTCGGTCATAACGAAATTGGAGTTCCTGTCTTTCCCTGAATTGGCTGCTGAAGACGAGAGCCTCTTCGATGAATTCGAGCACCGCGTGAACGTTGTTGAACTAACGCATCATGACCAACAATTGATCAAGGAAACGGTTCGGCTGAGGCGAAGCAAGGCCATGAAGCTGCCCGATGCGTTGATTCTTGCGAGCGGAATCGTCAACAATGCATGCGTTGTGACCGCAGATGCCGGCATCATTCGTCATGGCGGAGAGCACGCGTTTCGACTTACTGAAAGTCCTGAGGAGCAGTAAGCGGCGTCCCACATACGCCCGCTACGGTGGGCAGGCAAGCCGCCGCAGGCCCCGCCTGCTCCTTTATCGATTCCGAATCGACAGAGAGGGGCGATAAGAGAAATCCACTTTCATGCAGGTCTCATGTCCACGGTCTCAGGTCTACGGTCTACGGTCTGAGGTCTACGGTCTCAGATCTCAGGTCTACGACCCCACCAACGCGCACACCTCCTCAAACTCCCGCTGCGTCACAGGCTGAATCGAAAGCCGCATGCCCCGCCTCAACACCATCATCGATGCCAGTGCCGGCGCGGCGGCCAGTTCCTCCCGCGTGATCAAGCGCGGGAACGTGCGAACATGCTCGACATCCACCATCACCCAGACCGGCCGCTCCGGCGTGGAGCGCGGGTCATAATAGGGGCTCTTCGGATCCCAAGCCGTCGGATCGGGATACGCCTCCGAGCAAACCCGCGCCAGACCCGCAACCCCGGGCGGCTTCGCATTCGAGTGGTAGAACAGTACACCATCGCCCGGCCGCATATCGTCACGCATGAAGTTACGTGCCTGATAATTCCGCACACCGTCCCACGGCTCGCGCCCTTTCCGCTCTAGATCCTGGATCGAAAACACATCCGGTTCACTCTTCATCAGCCAGTATCGCATCGCGTCTTCTCCCTCGCCCCCAAAACTCATGGCCCGTGCATCGGGCGCGCCACGATCTTGTTCCGCCACCGCTCGACGGAGTCGGGCTCCAGCTCGCCCGGCCAGGCCGTCTCCGCGTTGGCGCACCCGCACGCCAACCCCAATCGATAAGCATCCGCCGCGCGCATCCCCCGGTTCAGACCCGCTGCCAATCCCGCCAGCACAGAGTCGCCACTCCCGATCGGGCTCACCACCCCCACCGCAGGCAGTTCGAAGGCCAGGGCCGCCTCGCCGTCGCACCACCAGGCCGGCTTGCCGCCGCACGTGACGCCCACCCATCCCAGCCCCTCCTCCGTCAACCGGCGCAAGGCCGGTTCCGCACGCACTTCGTCCGGCAATTCCAGGCCCAACGTCCGTTCCAACTCTTGCCGATTCAGTTTCACGCCCCGCGGCCCGGCGGCCAATCCCGCGAGCAGCGCGTCGCCCGACGTATCCAGGATCACCTGCGCGCCGCCGCGCTTCGCCGCATCGAGCAAGCGCCGAAACGAGGTCATATCCGCGTTCGGCGGCAACGTGCCGGGAAACAAGACCCAGTCCGAGTCCCTGGCATGCTCTTCGACCGCCCCCTCGAGGCGTGCCCAGTCGTCCGCGGAAGGCGGGGCCATCTCTTCGACCAGTTCGGTCACCCGGCCCGGCCCCTGCTCGATCAGCGTCTCGCAAATTCGCACGGAGGCATCACAGGAAACGGCAGTATGTGGCAAGCCCTCCTCTTCGACGAATGTGGTGAACAGACGCCCCGTACCGCCGCCGACCAGCGAGAGCAGACGGCACGGTTCGCCCAGGGCCCGCAGCACTCGCGCGGCATTGGTGGCCTTGCCCGATGCGCCCAGACGCACGGCTGCGGACCGATTCACCTCGCCCATCTCCAGTGCTTCGAACGTGAGCGCGCGCTGCAAACAGGGGGCGATGCCCACACAGAGAATCGGTTTGCGCTGTGTCACCCTCATGACTGTTTCTCCCGACGTTCCAAGTTGTTTCCCATCAATGACGAGTTGGGTACTTCGCCATTCGTTTCCGATGATCTACGCGTATTCGTGAATCACCCCTGGTGTCGCCCCGTTGGGTTCCAACTTGTTGTTGTTCATCGAAAAACCAATGTGCTAGGTTTCGGCCATGGTCAATGCCTTTCAAACCGCGCGCAAGCGCTTTTGCCTCCTCCCCCTGCTCGGCCTCGTGGTTCTGCTCGGCAGCGGCTGCCTCGAAAACGCCATGCTCGTGAAGGTGAACCCCGATGGCAGCGGCGATATCACCTATCGACTCTTCCTCTCCGCCCCCCTTCTCGATGCCCTGGCCGCCCAGGCCGAAGCAGGCGAAGCCGATGAAACCGAGGCACGGCGCGCACTCTTCGGCCAGATGATCGAAGGCATTGGCCCGCAACTCGGTGAAGACCTGACCCTCGCACGCGAATCGCTCTCCACCAACGCCCGCGGCTGGCATGGCTTCGAAGCGGTCTACGCTTTCGACAGCATTGCCGACGTTCGGCTCGACAACATCAGCCCGCTGGGCGATCCAGCCGACGACGAGACACCCGGTGCCGCCTCGATTGGGGGGCGTTACACCTTTGGCTTCGAGCCGGGCGACCCAGCCACGCTCGAATTGATCCCCATTCCCGATGAGCCGTTCGGATATCCCCACGACCTCGACCCGACCGGCCCGGAAGATTGGCACTCCCTTCTCGGGGCGGAACTGAGCGAGGAACTCTTCCGGTTCCTGGAAGGTCTTCGCATCACCATCTACCTCGCCGTCAATGGCGAGGTTGTGGAGAGCAACGCCTCATTTGTCTCGGCGCGTGTCCCCAATGTCTTCACTTTGATCGACCTTCCCTTCGACCGCCTTGCCGCGCGCCCCGATGCTCTCCACGTTGTCCGGCAAACGGGCCCGGACATCGCGGCGATCCTCGCAGAGCTTGCCGTGCCGGAGGTGCGCATCGAAGAGCCCGGCAAGACGATCCGCGTTCAGTTTCGGTAAACCCACGACCACGCCTTGGGGCGGCGCGCCGGGTTCCGGCGCCTGGAGAGTGAAGCGGGCAATCAGGAGGCACTGACCATGAAGGCGCAGCGCAAAGCCGAGGCCATGCTGGAACGGCTGTTTCACCTTTCTGCGCACCAGACCAATGTGCGCACGGAACTGCTGGCCGGGGCCACCACGTTTCTGACCATGGCCTACATCCTGGTCGTGAACCCGCTCATCCTCGCAGACGCTGGCATGGACTTCGGCGCGGTCTTCACAGCCACGGCGCTCTCTTCCGTGATCGCCATTCTCGTCATGGCCTTCATGGCGAATCTGCCCTTTGCGCTTGCGCCCGGCATGGGGCTCAACGCCTTCTTCGCATACACCGTCGTGCTGGCCATGGGCCATTCCTGGCAGTTTGCACTCACCGCCGTCTTTCTCGAAGGCATCCTCTTCGTCCTGCTCACCCTCTTGAATGTGCGCGAGGCGATCCTCAACAGCATACCCACGAATATCAAGAAGGCGATTTCCGTCGGCATCGGCCTCTTCATTGCTTTCATCGGCCTGGTCAATGCGGGGTTGGTCGTAAAGCCCGAAGCGCCGAAGCTGCCGGTGGAGCTGGGGGATGTCACCCAGGGCGGTGCGCTGCTGGCACTTGTCGGGCTGATCGTCACCGGGGTTCTGCTCGCCAGGAAAGTCCGCGGCGCCCTCCTCATCGGCATCGTCGCGAGCACGATCATCGGCATTCCGCTCGGAGTGACGGTCCTGCCGGAGAACTTCCGACTGCTGAGCGCGCCGCCAAGACCGCATCTGTTCGCATTCGATTTCGCCGGCATCTTCACGATGGACATGGCGATCGTGCTCGCCACCCTCCTCTTCGTCGACCTGTTCGACACGGTCGGCACGCTCATCGGCGTCTCGACCAAAGCGGGGCTGCTCGATAACGAAGGCCGCCTGCCACAGGCCAAACCGGCCCTTTTTGCGGATGCCGTCGGCACGACCATCGGGGCCTGCCTGGGCACCAGCACCGTCACCACCTATGTCGAAAGCGCTTCCGGCGTGGCGGAGGGCGGACGCACCGGACTTACAGCCCTCGCGACCGGCGCGCTTTTCTTCGTCGCCCTCTTCTTCTCCTCCCTTTTCGCAATCATCCCCGGCGCGGCCACGGCGCCCGCCCTCGTTCTGGTCGGGCTTTTCATGATGTCCCCGATCATGGAGATCGATCTGCACGACTTCACCGAGGCCGTCCCGGCGTTCCTGACCATGATCATGATGCCGCTCACCTACAGCATCGCCGAAGGCATCGTTTTCGGTGTGGTGAGCTATGCCCTGCTCAAACTCCTGAGCGGCCGCGGCAAGGAGGTGCATCCCGTCACCTATACGATTGCGTTCCTCTTCGTGCTCAAGTTCCTGCTGGGCTGAAGCGCCGCGCGTGATACCGTGGCGGCATGCGCATCGCACTGACCCCTGCCCTGCTCCTCGCTCTCTGTGCAACGGTTGCAGCCGCGGACGGCCTGGACGAGTCGGCCCTGCTCCTCGACTTCGAGCGCCCGGTCCAGGCACGTGCCTGGCGCGCCGTCCGCGGCCCGCGCCCGCAACGCGTTCGTCGCCACGCCACGCAAGGTCGCTACAGCCTGCGCACCGAAACGGGCGCGCTGCTCCGCTCGCGTGCCCTGCCTTCCGACTGGTCCGCATACGAAGCGCTCACCTTCTCCGTCTTCCACACAGGCGACGCCCCCGCCGAACTCCATATCGTGATCGGCGACCGGGCCTGGGAACGAAACCGCACCTACTGGAACCGTTACAATGCCGTCACTACGCTGCAACCCGGCGAGAACCTGGTTCGCATCCCGGTCCATGGCCTCTACCGCGGCGAAAGTGGCAGTCGTAACAATGACATCCCCGGCCCGATCGACCCAACCGCCATCACGCGCATCGACCTGACCTTCCGCGGCCCCGCCGCCAAACTCTATCTCGACGATTTCCGGCTTGTCCGAATCCGGCCGCCGCGCGGCGTATTGGCCTTCGATTTCGGTCCCGAGGACCAGTCCGTCTGGCCGGGCTTCACGCCCGTCACCTGGAACACACGCTACGCGCCCGAGAGCGATTTCGGTCTCGACCGGCCGCTGTCCTCCGCCGGACGAGCAGGCGATACCGCCTTCCCCACCCCACTCCTCCAGGACTTCCTCTGGCTGGAAGACCGCGCGTTTGTGGTAGACGCCGAGCCGGGCCAGTATCGTCTCTTCTGGACGTTCGAAGATTCCGGCTACTGGGCCAACGAACACGCAAAGCACACCCGGCGCGCCCTCGTCGCAAACGACCGTGAGGTCTGGAGCGAAACGCGGCCTGACGGCGAAGCCCATGCCTGGTTCCGCTTCCTGGACCATGAGCCCGAACCCGGCCCAGGCGCGCTCGACTTCTATTACGACGCGCTCTACACCCCGCATGCAGTAGACATCGACATCGAAGCGTCGCCGCTCCGCCTTCGCTTCGATGCCGATGCCCCCTGGGCCACACGCCTCTCCTCCCTCGCCCTCGTCGCGGCCGACAACGAAGCAGCACACCAATGGATCGCCGACGCCTACAGCGAGAATCGCCGCGAATTCCTCACCCGGCACCCCTCGGCGGATCGGCCGGTGGAAGCAGCCCCCTTACCCGACGATGCGCCACTCCAGATCTCGATCAAGGGCCAGCCCTGGCAGGAAGGGGAACCCCTGCACTTCCGCGGCGCAAGAGGAGAAACCGTGTCGCGCGTTCTCACCCTGCGCGCCGGCGAGAGTACGGCCATTTTCACGACGAGACCTCTCCGTAGCGAGGCGGGGCAAATCCCGCAGGACCGAATCCTGATCCGGCAAGCGCGCGCCATGGCCAAGCGCGTTCCCCGCTCTATGGCCTACCGGGTCATCCCCTGGTACCTCGACGATGCGGACCCGGTCCACCTCCCGGCCGCGCAATCGCGTCAGGTCTGGGTATCCGTCTCGATTCCCGACGATCTTGCTCCTGACGATTACAGCGGCCGACTCGTCGTGGAACACCGAGGCAAGCGCTACGAAGTGCCGCTGATTCTCGAGGTCTTGCCGATCCGACTCCCTGATCTCCCCTTCCCCGTCGCGCTCTTCCAGATGGAGCCCTCCATGTTTCCCCTGCTCCGCTCCTACGGTTTCACGGCGGCCTGCGGCGGACCCGGCACCGCGGTGCGCGGCTTCGACGAAGACGGCGCGCCCCTGCTCGACATGCAGGAGGTAGAAACATGGATGGCCGAGGCCCGGGCGAGTGGGCTGCGTCAGCAACCCTTCGCGTATCCGGGCCCCGGCCATTTCCGGGGCATGAGCCCTTACAACACCGCACGCGTGCTCGAAAGATGGGCCAACGAGGCGGGTCTGGAGACCGTTGAAGCCGCCCGCCGCCTCTTCGCCGCCCGCACACGCCACGCCGATGATGCCGACTGGCTACCGCTCACCTGGATCGCATTCGACGAACCCCGCTCGCGCGCCCAGGCCGAAACCCTGCTGACGGGTCTCGCGATCCTGAACGAGGCGGCGCCTGACCTGAAGACTCTTGGCTATTACAACGTCAACCCGCGCGCGCGCACCGATCCCTTTTTACACCAGGCCCTCTACCATCAAATCGACGCCGTCGCCATGACACATGCCAACCCCGCCATCCTGGAAGCCATGCGCGAAGACGGAAAGGCCGCCTATCTCTACAACTTCGGGCGCAACCGGTACGCCTTCGGTTTCGGTCTCTGGTTGGCCCGCCGCGACGGCGTGCAGGGGTTGGTGCAGTGGCATGCCTGGATTGTGCACGGCTATCAATTCTTCGACTTCGACGGACGCGAACCCGACGACGGGCTTTTGGTCCGCACCCGGGACGGCTGGCGCGCCACGCTCGATCTGGAGCGAATCCGACTCGGCATTGATGACCATCGCTACCTGGAAAAGCTCCAAACCCTCATCCAGGAAGCACGTGCAGCAGACCGGCACACCGACGCCGACAAGGCGGAGCGCCTCCTCGCGGAGGTGCTGGATCCGCTCCCAGCCGGAAGCCGTTATCCACCGGCGGGATTCGATCAGGACGCCGCACGCGACCGGATCATCGACGCGATCCTATCGTTGAGACCGTAGAACGACAATGGGCGATGGACGATGGGCAATGGGCGATGAGGTCGGAGGGCGGAGGTCTGAGGTCGGAGGCTTGCCCTGCACCGTGGCGACTGAAAGGAGGCTCTGGTGCTGGGTCGGAGGCTTGCCCTGCACCGTGGCGACTGAAAGGAGGCTCTGGTGCTGGGTCGGAGGTCTGAGTCGTCTTTGTCGCCCCTCTTTGTAGATGCGAGATGCGAGATTCGGGATGCGAGATCCGGCTTGCCGAGCACCGTGGCGACCGCAGGGAGGCTGTGGTGCTCCGGGATGCGGATTCGACAAAGGGCTTGGACAAAGAAGGGCGACAAAGGGGCGGTCGGGGGCGCTCTATGAACCCACATCTGGCGCCCCATTGCGGCGAAGCCGCTTTGCCTGCCCGCCCTCGCTTGCGCAGCAAGGGAGCAGGCGGGGACTGCGGCGGCTCGACGCCGCTTTCAAGGGTGATTCGCGTCTCGCCACACCCGCAGCAGAACTCACCTGTTTGGGGAGAAGATGGATGGCACCATCCTTCCGGCTCGGAAAGCCGAGCCGCTCCGGGCGCAGGGCATTTCTACAGCGTAGGGAAAAGGTGACTTCATCCCTTTGTCGCCCCTCCTTGTCGCCCCTCCTTGTCGATCCGGCTTGCCCGGGCACCGCGGCGACCGCAGGGAGACTCTGGTGCTCCGGGATTCGGATTCGACAAAGGGCTTGGACAAAGAAGGGCGACAAAGGGGGCTCGCAGCTCGCATCCTGCATCCCATTTCCCACGCGCCTCCGACCTCAGACCTCAGACCTCAGGTTTCAGCCTTCACCCCTCAGCCCTCAACTCCACCGATCCCACCGTCCACCGAAACCCCGTTTGCACGACGCGCTACGACAGGGTAGCCTCTCCCCCATGATGAATCAGTCTTACCTCCTGGGCCGCGTCTTCGGCATTCCCATTCGCGTCCACTTCACGCTTCTTGTTCTTGCACCGGTTCTCGCCCTGATGGTCACACGCGGATTCGGGCTGCTGGCCCTCCTGGTCGGGCTGGTGCTGGTGGCCATGTTTTTCGCCAGTGTCGCGCTCCATGAATTGGGCCATTCCGTCGTCGCCATCCACTATGGCTGTCAGGTGCGCCAGATCATGCTGCTCCCCATCGGCGGCGTGGCCCAACTCTCGCATATGCCGGCCAACCCCAAGCAGGAAATGCAAATTGCGCTCGCCGGACCCGCCGTGAGCCTGCTCCTCTTCCTAACCCTCAGCATGGCCGCACGGTTGACGCTGGGCATGGGGCTGCCGCAAACCGCCATGCTCCTCGCCACGGTAGGCCATCTGAACCTGGTGCTCGTGCTCTTCAACTTGCTGCCCTCCTTCCCCATGGACGGGGGCCGCGTCTTCCGCGCCTTCATGACGCCACGCGTCGGGCGCTTGGCTGCCACACGAATGGCGAGCCAGGTCGGACGCTTCATGGCCTGGGTCTTCGGCCTCTACGGCCTGCTGACCTTCTACCCGTTCCTCATTGTCATCGCCATCTTTATCCACCAGGCGGCTGGGGCCGAGTATCGCATGGTCGTGCAGCAAGAGGCGCAAAAGCAGGGCGTCGGCTTTCCGTTCAGCGCGCCAATGGCCGCTGGCCGCCCCTCGTCGCTTGGCCTTTCCGATGACGAAGTCGTCGTGAGCCCGCCGCCTTACGAGCGGGACCCCGACTCGCCCGCGGCGCGTGGGCGGCGCATGCAACAGGATCTCTTCGACCGGCTCTTTGAAGACTGGCGCGGTTGACCGGTCCTATAATTCCGCATAGCAGGCCACGTAGGCGCCGATCTCCTCCCCGATCTTCGCGACCAACGCCTGCGGCGCCGGCTGGCTGACCTTGAGAATCGCGATGGAGTGCTTGCCTTTGGAATCGTGCGGATTGCGCACGTCATCGATGTTGATCCCGCCCTCGGCAAGGCTCGCCGCGATCCGCCCCAGCACGCCAGGCCGGTCTTCATAAGCGAAGAACACATTGCGGCCGCGTGGGTCGAAGTAAAGTTTGTCAAAGTCATCGATGCGCGACACCATGATGTTGCCTTCCGCCACCGTGCCCCGGACGCTCACCTGACGGAGCGTCCCGGCATCGCGTGCCGCGCTGAGGTCGAGGGTGATGGAACTTACGAACCCCTTGCTATCGTCCGTTTCGCGGTTCTCGTACTCGACCCCCATCGATTTGAGGTACTCCAGTGCCATCGCGTAATCCATCGACCGGTCAAACTCCTCACTCAGCGCGGCCAGCATCGGCATCAGCAGCCAGCGGTCGAACGGCTTGAGCGAGCCATAGAAACTTGTCTCCAGCATCTTGAGCTGGCTGCCCGGCCCCACCAGGCTGCGCGCCAGGCGTGCCAGCGTATAGGCCAGATCGCCGAAGGCCTCATCAAGGCCCGCCGGCACATCGCGGTTCACGACGTAGGTGCTGATGCTCTTGTCGTCCAGTTCGATCAACTGCTCCGCGGCACGCCGCGCCGCGGTCAGATTCGCCTCCCTGGTACTGGCCCCAAGATGTGGCGCCAGCAGATCCGCAACTTCCGCCTCCGGCTTCAGGCCGGCCTCGTCCTTGGCGTACACATCGTTAAGAAATCGCAGGCCTTTCTCCGCCTTGTGTCTCTTGAGCGATTCCAGGTCCATCACCCCGGCGCGCGCGCAGTTGATGATCGTGGCGCCCTGCTTCATCAAAGGAATCAGACCATCGCCCACCATGCCGCGCGTCTGTTCATTCTCCGGCACATGAAGCGAGATATAGTCCGAACGCCGGAACAGCTCTTCGAGCTCGACCAGTTCCACGCCCAGCTCTCGCGCCTTTTCGCGGGAGAGAATCGGGTCGTAGCCGAGCACCTCCATCTCGAACCCACGCAGCCGCTTCACCAGCGTCTGCCCGATATAGCCAAGCCCCACGACCCCCATGGTCTTGTGGCTGATTTCACACCCCATGAACTTCTTCTTTTCCCATTTTCCTTCGCGCATCGAAGGGTCGGCGGCCACCAGGTGGCGGGCGTCCGCAAGCATGAACCCCGCCACTTCCTCGGCCACCGCGTTCGCATTCGCACCGGGCGTATTCATGACATCCACCCCCCGCTGCCGGGCGTACTTGGTGTCGATCGTGTTGTACCCGGCTCCAGCGCGAACGATCGCCTTGAGCTTCGGAAGGAGGTCCATGACCTCCGGCCCCACCTTCTCGCTGCGCACGATCAGCGCATGGGTATCCGGATGCGCCGCCGCCAACTCCGCGAGCGGGCCGCTTTCGTCCTGAACCACTTCATAACCGCCATGTTGCAGCAACTTTTCGCGGGCAATGCCATCGAGTTTGGTGGGGATCAATACCTTCTTTTTCACAATCCATCCTTTTCGGGTTTCGCCTGTCCGTTCAACCGTTGCGGCCAGCCTCTTCCGGCCACCGAAGAGCGCGTATCCTAAACGTGTCACCCCGCATGAATCAAGCTATGTCGCTTCCGTGTCAGCAATTCTCAGCATGGCCCTTGCCGCCTGAAGGCGGGACTACAAACGGGCGAAGACCCGGCGAAAAACCGTTCGCAGTACCTGCTTCAGCAGACCCGAAGGACCCGCTCCGGGCTATACCGAGAATTGCTGCTGCCGTGTGCATTCGTGCTTCCGCCTCGAGGAAGAGATGGTTCGATAAACGTGTACGAGTAAGGGGGTCGAGTAAGGGGGTCGAGTAAGAGTATTGTAAGCGACCTCTTTACCTGTCCGCGTCGACGTTTACCTTCTCGAGGCGGAGGGGCGGAAGCCGACAGGGCCGCCGCCGGGCGCGCCGTCCGGTTCGAGTTCGGGCAATACGAGTTCGGCGCCAGTCGGAGAAAGCACGAAGGATACCTGGGCATGCTGCTTGCCGGGCCGCTGAATGGCTTCCACCGCCCAGCTCAGGGAGATGAGTTTACCCCGGAACGTGTGAGGGCCCTCCGGTAGCGAAAAGGAAAAGGGGCGCTCTCCCCGCTGGCCGGGCTGCTGCCAATGCACGCGGGAAGAAACACCACTATCGGAGAGGGCCCGTCCTTCGGTGTGCCAGAAGACGACGAGTTCGATGGAGTCGGGCGGCCGCTCGAAATGCCAGCGCACCTGCCCTTGCAGGGTTTCGCCCGGCGCATAGACACGCTTTCCGTGGGCAAGTTGAATCGATAGTTGACTCATGACCGACGCCCCGAAGCAGGGAGAGCCGTGAAGGGGAAACTGCCGCGCAGATCGGGCCAGAAGTCGATGCCCCCATGCACAACGAGGCGCCAGACCACCTTGTTCCGTACCATGTCGAAAGAGTGCATCATCTGGGCGGGCAGCGCGATCGAGCCCGTTCCGGCAGAGAGGGCGCGCATGCCTTTTATAGAAACCACGTCGCTCCGGAAAAACACATTCTCGTGGGTATGGGACGAGTTCCCGCTACTTGTGGTGGCCCGTTCGACGCCTTCGAGGCGAATGGTAAAGGTGCGCAGGCGGTGGACGGCGCCGGTCAGGTTCCACTCGAGGCCAACGGTCTCGCCCATCCGTGGGTTGCCGGTTGCGAGGGCCAGCGAGACGCGCGGATTGAAGGACGCGAGGACGGTGTAAAAGAAAAAGACGATGACCGCGAGGCCGACAAGAAGGAACGGCGTCAGGAAGAGGATCATGAAGATTTCAGCTTTCCCCTCCTGCCAACTCTTCCAGATGTTGACCAGGAATACGGAGAGAAAGCCGTTCCAGATCAACGCAAAGATGAAGAGGCCGATCGCGGCGGCGATGGGGGACGATCGGTTTTTCAAGGTCACTTTGCCCCGCGCATCCGGCGTATCGAGGAGCGGCATCCAGTTGTTGGCGTCCGAAGGCGATTCGATCGAAGCCCCCCCACCGGAGGCGTACAAACCCGAGACCGGCCCATTCTCTTTTCGGCGCTCCCGAAGGCCCAGGGCCAGAACGCCGCCGCCCACGAGGACGAAGAGGCTGGAAAAGCCGGCGATGATCGCGTAGGCCCAGCGGAATTCCCGGTTGATGACCGATTCGGAGGGATTCGACGGGTTGACGAACGCCATGAACTCGTGGCCGCGCGGGTACTGCCGCACGACGCGTGCTTTGCTCTGGTAACCGCTGGAGGAGCCGCTCCAAAAATCGTAGCGGTCCGATTGGAAGGTTTGTCCGCCCCACTCGTAGGTGTACGAAATCTGGATGCTGTAGGTTGTGCTGTCGGACCCCCGATGCGTGCGCACCTCGCTCTCCAGAACGCGGGCGGGCGCTTCTTCCCAATCTCTTGCTTCCAGTACCTTCAGGATCGGGCGAACGCCGAAGAACCAACTGATCGCCAGCCCGGGCAGAAGAAACATCAGCCCGAAGAAAACCAGGAAGCGTGAGGGGGCCCCCTTGCCGGCAAACGAGGAGACGGGCCCCGTAGCCTCGAACCCGCGGTTCAACCGCCTTCGCCCTCTACGGATCGTGATCCCCATGGCAAGAGCGGTTGGTTCGGGCTACTCCCCCGCAATGCGGAGGAGAGGCGAGTCGGGCTTGCTGCTCTGCATACGTGCCTGAATGCTGTCCATCATCTCGTTAAAGGCCCCTTCGAGGTCTTCAAGCTTGTCATAATCGCGAAACTTCAGGCGCTGGTTGAGATCGCCTTCGCGAATGGCGGCCATGGTTCGCTTCAAGGCGATGTAGGGTCCGCCGATCCGATGTGCAGTAAACACCGCAAGCGCGACGACTGCAAACCCGAACGCCAGCGTGAGTCCGAGAATTGTGACCATCGTCGCCGTCTGGTCCAGGGCCAGCCCCAGTTCAACATCGACGCCTTCGGGCTGGGCCAGGAGGCGCATTTGTTCATAGAGAAGAAAGACGGCCACGTTCAGCAGCGCGATGAAGAAGAAGCAGACCATCATCCAGAGGCCCAGGTACTGGAATCGGTACTTTTCGGTGAATTTGACGTTTCGCAGTTTTCGTTGATGGCGCCCAGTTTTCATAACGTATTCCTCAAACAGAAGGGGGCCGTCGACCGCCGCGGCCCCACGGCTTCGTTACGGGAATTGGCTAGCAGGCGGCGTGCCATGCAGGCGGGCGCGTCAGGATTCGTCGGGGATCTCGCGGCCTTGCGGGTCGCGCCGGGCCGACGCCAGGGTCTCGGTCAACTCGTGGCGCAGGGCCGCGCCGGTGACGTGCTCCAGTCGCTCCGCACTGGCATGCACATGGTCCGCGGGGATGGCAATGTGCCGGTACAGATAGAGTTCCCACAGGCGGTGCGAGCGGATGAGGGAGCGGGCTGCGTGGCGGCCAGGCTCCAGCAGCCGCAAGGCAGCGCCTTGCCAATGGACGGCGCCGCGCCGACGAAGCCGCACCACCGCCAGCCACCGCATCCAGCGGCGCGCCGGAAGCGCACGGCGCAGGAGGGCGGCGGAGCCCTCCTGGTCCGCGCGCCATTCTTCCAGCCGGTAGAGCAGGCCCAGCACGTCTTCCTCGAGAATGCGCAATGCCAGGACGCTGCGCCGATACCAGCGGCTCAGCATACCGTGGCGCGGGGAGAAGACGAGGGCGCCGAGAAAGAGTAGCCCCCCCACCACCGTCATCATGCCGGAGGTGCTCGTGTCGTCGAGCCCCCACCAGCCGGGCACCACGATGGCAGCCACATGCCCGAGTACCGCGGAGGCGACGGCGGCCAGCAGCGCGATGGCCAGCACGGCGTAAAGGCGGTCGGCGAGAAGCAGAGCGGTTGCACCGGGCACCACCAGCATGGCGATGACGAGAATACTGCCGACGCTCTCGAAGCAGGCGACCGCGGTAATGGCCACGAGGGTCATGAGCAGGTAATGGAGAAACGCCGCGGGATAGCCCAGGGTCGTAGCCAGTTCGGGATCGAAAGAGGAGACCTTGAACTCCTTATAGAAAAGGGCCAGCACCAGCACGTTGACCGCGAGAACGCCGCCCAGCACCGGCACGACGCGCGGGACCCGCAGGGCGCCGAGCCGGACGGTGTCGAGTGGGGTCAATTCCAACGCACCGTAGAGCACACACGACGGATCGAGGTCGACCGTATCCGCCGCGCGCACCACCATCAGGAGGCCGAGCGCGAACAGGCTGGTGAAGACCACGCCCATGGCGGCGCTTTCTTCGACCGCTCCATGCCGGGCGAGGGCCTGGGTGAACAGAGCGGTCAGCAGGCCGACGAGGGCCGCACCGATAAACATCGGCAGACTGGCACGGCTGCCGGTGAGGAGAAACGCGGCCGCGAGCCCCGGCAGGACCGCATGACTGATGGCGTCGCCCATCAGGCTCATGCGCCGCAGCACAAGAAAGGTGCCCGGCAGGGCACAGCAGACGGCACTGAGCACGCCGGCGAGCACGATCCAGGAATCCAGGGCGGTCCAGTTCATGGCGCCCCTCCCGGAGCACGGACTCCAGCCGATCCGGCCGCTGCGGGGCCGTGCGGGTTCGGGGGCATCCCCGCTTCGCGGGCGTAAGCACGCTCGAGTTCCCGCACCATCCCAGCCCCCAGCACATGTTCCACCTGATCCGCGTCACGATCCACATGACTGGGCGCAATATCGGCGTAGGCGACCAGATATAGTTCCCACAGGCGGTGATTGCGCACCACGCGGCGCGCCTCCACCAGTCCATCGCGCGTAAGCCGGATGCTACCGTCGGGAAGCGCCAGCACCCAACCGCTCTGTCGCGCGCGGGTCAGGAGCCGCCGCAGGAATGGCGCATGCCAGGAGCGTGCGGCCAGCAGTTCCCGCCACGGCATGACCGGAGAACCTTCCACCGCCTGCTGCATGGCGGATGGATAGACCTGCTCCAACCACTCGTACATGGCCCGCAGCAGATGCTGCAGCCCCACCTTCCGGCGGAGCCGCCGCTGGTGCATGCCCCTCGGCAGCAGGCCGCGCTCGGTGCCGAAGAGAAAGCTGAAGAGAAAGAAGCAGGCGCTGGTGAGCACAATGATGGCGCCAGCCGGCATGCGCGGTTGCAGCGCACTGAGGCCCGCGCCCAGCAGGCCGCTGATCCCGCCGATCGTCGCGGAAACCGGCAGGAGCGTGGCGGTGCGGCGCGTCCAGAAACGGGCGGCGGCAGGCGGGATGACGAGCAGGGCGACCATAAGGATCAAGCCCACCGCCTGCAGGCCGATGACGGTGACAATCACCACGAGCAGGAGCATGAGCGCGTCGAGGCGGCGCACCGGCCAGCCCTGGGCGGCGGCAAACGCCTCGTCGAAACAAAGCAGGGTGAACTCCTTGAAGAGGACCGTGCAGAGCAGGAGCACGACGAGGGCCACCAGGGCGATCGCCTGTGCATCGGCGGCGAGCATGGAGGCG
>SLOV01000152.1 GCA_007132345.1 Kiritimatiellia bacterium | reverse complement strand
CATTAGTATCGGAGGGGGTTTCCTCTGCGTGTAATCGTGCATATAGCCGGTGCTGTCTGGGGTTTCGCATAGTTCGGTCTCGCTTCGGTTCCACCATTTCGCCCGACAAAGGCGCAGCGCTTTCAGATCGCAAAGAAAACCTCGCATCCCGATTCTTGAATCTGGAGTCGTGACCCCGTTACCCGTTCGGCAAGGGTCTTGAGAAAGAGCTCCTCATCGGCTCCGTCGGGAGAGGCGACGATGCGATTGCGCCGGTTGCCACTGGCCATGACGTGGTAGAAGGCCCCCTCGTATTCGATGCGGACGTGGCGCAGCATGGGACAAAGAATGCCGCAGCGTCGAAAGCTGTCAACACCGATTTTCGTTCCCTGACCCCGTTTTCCCCACTGACCCCGTTTTCCCCAAAAAATGAGCCGCGTCCTGAAGGCCGCAGCGGCCTTCACGGCGTCGCGTGCGTTCCACTTGTTGGCTGCTCGCCGTCACCGCCGTCCCAGTACCCGACTCTACCTCGCCAATAGTCCGGCTCCCGCCGCAGGTGCATCACTGCAATCACCTGAACGATGTTGTCCCGGATGCGATAGATCAGTCCGTATGGGAAGCGATGGATAAGGTATCGCCGTATGCACTGCCGTTCATCTTGGAGTGGCCAGAGCGTCGGCGATTCTCGCACGGTCTCAATGGCTCTATCGACTTCACTGACGAACTCCGTACCCAGATTGTTGGCGCGTTCCTCGTACCACACACGCGAATGCTCAAGCTCCCCGTACACATCGGGATGTACATCAACGCTGTACATTCGCGTTTCGGTAGAGGCGGTCTCTAACTTCTTCCCAAGCGACGCACTTGACGGCCCCCGAGTCGATCTCACGGAGTCTCTTGCCTATCTCGATCTGCCAGGCCCGGTCGATTTCTCGATCCGCTGGGGCGTCGAGACTGGCGATGAGAACCTCTGCGATGCGGGCTCGATCCGTGTCGGGCTGCTTCAGTGCGCGGCTCAGTATTTCGTCTGCGACTGTTGTGCTCATGCTCCGTTCCTTCCCTTCCAGCTTGCAACTTCTACCACAAGGGGGAAATGGCGTAAAGTCCGGTTTCGTCGCCCATCAATTCCAGTGGCGTGCATACTTTGGGGCAGACATATCCGTGAACGGCGCAGGCACTCCGCATCACTGGCTTCATCTCGGCATTATCGAGATGGCGGCAGTTCCAGACCAATGGGAGGTTACGAGTTCGAATCCCGGACGCCGGTTCCGCCACCGCTGGAGCGTAGCGCTTTGCCACGCCGCCGCCAGCAAATCTCTTGCCGGCAAAGCTGTAAGATAGCTAACAACCGACGTGTCAATGTATACCGTCTTCATGCCGGTATCCTATCCCCTCGGGGGTTGGAAAGCGATTTGCCCAACGTTAGCAAGGAGCGGCGACGAAGTCGTACGCACTCTCCCTTGCCTTGTTGGCTGGGTTGTTTGTTTGGTCTGATTTTCCGAGATTCCAGGCGTTTCTGGGTCCGATGTCATTCGTCATCTGCGGCCATTCGTATCGGAGGGGGGTTCCTCTGCGTTTGATCGTGCATATAGCCGGTGGTGTCCGGGGTTTCCGTCGCTGGGATTCATCAAGTACACGCCGGGGATTTGTACGATGTCGGGTGGCGTGGTTTCGTAAGCTCCGGTCTCGCTTCGGCTTCACCATTTCGCCCGACAAGAAGTGGCGCTTTCAGATCGCAAAGAATACCTCGCATCCCGATTCTTGAATCTGGAGACGCGACCCCGTTGCCCGCCTCGTATTTCCTGAGCCCCTGCTTCGCCCGTTCGGTTTCGTGCGATACGCCGCAGCTTGAAGTGCCTGGCATGACTCCCGTGTCTCCCATGCCGGGACTGGTCCGGCGCTCCTCTAGCCGGGAGACCCATATCTGCCGTGGTGAATTCTCTGAAATACCTCAAACAGGTTTCCCGAGTCGATGTCAGAGACATCGAGGTCATAGGCATCACGGATCTGTTGATGCAGGTCTTCGATTTCAACGTCGAAACCGGTGAAATCATGGAGCGACGACTCATCCGTGATCAGATACTCCCCTGGAGCCAGGTCGAAGATCCTTTGCATGAAGTCTTCGGCGATCTCCCAAAACAGGTCGACTCCATTCGTGGGCGCCAGCTCGAACTTCATGCCCTTGAACTGGTCGTTTGGGACTGGTTTCCAGTGGTCACTCATCATTCATTTAGTGAACGCTTGGCCTGACCGGGCGACAACGTCGTCCGATCGAGGCGTTGGTCGGCCCTTGCCTCGTCAGGTCTGTACAGGGGACGCGTGAAGTTCGATCCCAAGCGCCTGAACTACTTTGAGGATTGTGTCGAACGTTGGTGTACGTTCACCGGAAAGTGCCTTGTACAAACTCTCCCGTGAAAGTCCTGCATCGCGTGCCACTTGAGTCATGCCTTTGGCTCGAGCAATATCCCCGAGCGCCTTGGCGACAAAGGACGCATCTCCCTCCGCTTCTTCAAGACAGGCCTCAAGATAGGCGGCCATTTCTTCGGGTGTCCGGAGGTGCTCGGCTACATCGTATCGAGTGGTCTTCGTCTTGCTCATCACTTTTCTCCTACAGGTTTCGCGCGAGCTGTATCGCGGTCTTGATGTCTCGGCTTTGGGCCCCCTTGTCACCGCCAATCAGCAGCAGTACCACGGATTGTCCCTGCCGCTTGAAGTAGACCCGATAGCCGGGACCGTAGTTGACCCTTAGTTCTGACACCCCTTCGCCCACCGGCTTGGTATCTCCGCTGTGCCCACCGGCAAGTCGCTCGATTCGCGCCTGGATGCGTGCGCGGCCACCTATGTCAGGCAGTTCATGCATCCACTTCGCGAAACGGTCGGTCTTGCGAATCTCAACCATCATCCAACTGTAGCCCAGTGGCTACGCGGCGTCAATCCAGGTATTCGGCGCCATTCTGCTGAGGCCAACGGCAGGCCTCTGAGGCGCGCGACAAGCGCGTACTCAGGAGGCCGTTGTTGGAAATGTCATTTCTTCCGGTCTCTTTCCATTAGCAAGAACTTCCGAAAGAGTTGCTCACCACGCAGCACGTGCAAGATGAAGACTGCGCGTTGTTCCGGTCGATAGAAGATCCTGCAGGGCGACACCACAAGTTCCCGGTAGGGCGAACGATCCAGTTCTCTGACCCTCTTGCCTGAGTGGGGATAGCTTTCAAGTCGCTCCGTCGCAGAAAGCACGTCTCCCACGAGACGTCTGGCTGCCTCAGGATTATCCAAGGCAATGGTTTCGGCAATCGCATTGAGGTCCTCCAGGGCCGGCTCGGTCCAGATTAGTCGAGCCATTTCTGCATCCTCTGTCGGGCCTGCTTCTTCGACAGTGTTCGCCCTTCGCGTACCGCTTTCTCGCCTCGGGCAATGCCTTCCAATATCTGCATACGGGACTGCATGAGGTCGTAGCTGTCCACGTCAACCAGATAGGCAGAAGGCTTCCCGTGTTCAGTGATCAAGACGGGCTCTCCCGTTGCTCGTAGATCCGCCAAGACAGCGGTGGCTTTTCGCTTCAGCGTGGTCACAAGTTCAGTTTTCATAGTGCCACTTTAGTGATACTGCTTGACCTTGTCAACGCATGTTCTTGTGCTTCCAACGGCAGCAAGGGGCGGGCGCCGGCAGCGTCTCCCCCTTGCCTTGTTGGCCGGGTTGTTTGTTTGGTCTTCTTTTCCGAGATTCCAGGCGTTTCCGGGTCCGGTGTCATTCGTCAACTGCGGGCATTCGCATCGGTGTTGGCATCCTTCGCGTTTGGTCGCATCCATAGCCGGTGGTGTCCGGGGTTTCCGGGTTTCCGTCGCTGGGATTCGTCAAGTACACGCCGGGGATTTGTACGATGTCGGCGGCGTGGTTTCGTAAGCTCCGGTCTCGCTTCGGCTTCACCATTTCGCCCGACAAAGGAGCAGCGCTTTCAGATCGCAAAGAATACCCCGCATCCCGATTCTTGAATCTGGAGACGTGACCCGAATGGCACTAAAACAAGGACGATTTCGGATGGCACCTTTGCGGCTCACCGGGGACGGTTCGCCCTACCCACCAGACACTTGCGCGGATAGGTAGGGCGAAGCGTCCCGCTGAGCCGCAGTCTTATCTTAGTGCCATTCAGACGTGACCCCGTTACCGCCTGAACACAGCGTATAGCCGCCACCGACTTTGGCCGTCATCCGGGTTTCGTGCTTCGGATTTCATTCGTGCTTGGGTCTTTCGTCATTCGTCATTGCTGGCCAACAACGCAGGACTCATGGAGAATCAGCCATGCCCCTCGACCCCTCAACCCACTCATTCTGGAGGGAGCAACGGGAGTCCCAGCTCTTCCAGGAATTGGTTGTGCCTGGCGGTCGCTTCCCGAATCGTTTGCTCGATCTCCACCAACTCGCGATGCGTGGCGGCGAGATCGATTTCCGGTTCCGGGACGGCGGTGCTGATGTAGCGGGAGATGTTGAGGTTGTACCCTTCTTCGGCAATGCGCTCCATCGAGAGGCGCTTGGCGTAGCGGGGTTCTTCGCGGCGGTGCTGGTAGGTGTCGACGATCTTATCGATGTGCTCAGGGAGCAGGACGTTCTGGCGCTTGCCCTTCTCAAAGTGCTCGGCGGCGTTGATGAAGAGGATATCGTCAGGCTTCTTGCACTTCTTGAGCACGAGGATGCAGACCGGAATACCGGTGGAGTAGAAGAGGTTGGCGGGCAGGCCGATGACCGTGTCGATGTGGCCGTCCTTGAGGAGCTTGGTGCGGATACGCTCCTCGGCGCCGCCACGGAAGAGAACGCCGTGGGGCAGAATGATGGCCATGACGCCCTGGTCGGCCAGATAGTGGAAGCCGTGCAGGAGGAAAGCGAAGTCGGCGGCGGATTTGGGGGCAACGCCATGATTCTTGAAGCGTACGTCGTCGCCCATCTCCTCCTTGGGGGTCCAGCGGTAGCTGAAGGGCGGATTGGCAACCACGGCATCGAACTTGGGTATCTTGGCCGGGTTGGTCTCGCGCAGGAAGTCCCAGTCGTTGGTCAGCGTGTCGCCGTGGTAAATCTCGAACTCCGTGTCCTTGACCCCGTGCAGCAGCATATTCATGCGCGCGAGGTTGTAGGTGGTGATGTTCTTCTCCTGGCCGTGAATCCGCCCGATGCCGTGCGGGCCCATCTGGTTGCGGACGTTGAGGAGTAGCGACCCGGAACCGCAGGCGAAATCGAAGACGCTGCCGAGATGCGCCACTCTGCCGGTCTCCGGCGCCTGGCTATCGAGGGTGACGATGCGCGAGAGGATGGTGGAAATCTGTTGCGGGGTATAAAACTCGCCCGCCTTCTTGCCCGACCCGGCGGCGAACTGGCCGATCAGATATTCGTAGGCATCGCCCAGCGCGTCTACATCGGTGGAGAACTCGGCGAGGCCCTTGGCGATCTCCTTGATGATCTCGCAGAGCTTGCTGTTCTTGTCGGCGTGTGTGCGGCCAAGTTTGTCGGAACCGAGGTTGATCTCGGAGAAGAGGCCCTGGAAGGTGCTCTCGAAGGACTCGGTTTCGATGTACTTGAATCCTTCGCGCAGGGTATCGAGTAGGTCGGGGCTCTGGCCGCGCGCGAGGTTGGCGATATTGGCCCAGAGATGATCCGGCTTGACCACGTAGTGGACCTTGCGCCGCATCTGCTTCTCGAAGTCCACCACGTCGGCGGGATTGCTGGCATACCAGATCGCCAGCGGCACGCGCGGATCGTCGGCGGGGATGGCGGGGTAATCGCGGCCAAGCTCCTTCCTGGCGGCGGCTTCGTAGTTGTCCGAGAGGTAGCGGAGAAAGAGGAAAGCGAGCATGTAGTCGCGGAAGTCGTCCGCATTCATCGCGCCGCGCAGTCGGTCGGCGATGGCCCAGAGGGTTTTGCCGAGTTGCTTTTGGTTGGAGTCGGTCATGACGATTACACCTTTGCTCGTTCTTTCAGCAGCCGATCCAGCATGCCGCCCGGCGTGACGTGGGGCGTGAAGAGCGCATCCTCGTGCCGCTTG
>SLOV01000398.1 GCA_007132345.1 Kiritimatiellia bacterium | reverse complement strand
TCAGTGTTCAGTGGGGAGGGTTTCGTTCAGTGTTCGGGGACATTGGAGGCTCTACGCTATCGGCGTGGCAAACTACCAGTTTACCACGCCAGAGGCGTGGGGCGTCCAGCCATGCACGGAGTGCTTATGCGCCTCAGAAGCAAAGCATAGCATGCTTGAACACCGAACACCGAACACTGAACACCCTTTCCCCCCAACACCCTGGCCGCCCGTTCCGCGGGCGGTGTTACGGCTCCAGCGTATCGAGGGTTTCGGTCTCGTCCCCTTTATTGAGGTCCGACACGATCTGCCAGGCCTCTTCAGGCGTTTCCGCGTAACGGAACAGGTCAAGATCCTCCGGGGAGATGACACCTTCGTCAGCGAGCGCTTCGAAGTTGACGATGCGATCCCAGAAGGCGCGGGCGTAGAGCACGACAGGGATGCGAGGCATCTTGAGCGTTTGGATCAGGGTGAGGGCCTCGAAGAGTTCGTCGAGGGTGCCGTAGCCGCCGGGAAAAGCGAGGAGCGCCCTGGCGCGAAGCAGGAAGTGCATCTTTCGCACGGCAAAGTAGCGATAGTTGAAGCAGAGTTCGGGGGTGATATAGGGGTTCGGTGCCTGCTCGAAAGGCAACTCGATGTTGAGCCCGATGCTCTTGGCGTTGACGTCGTGGGCGCCGCGATTCCCCGCCTCCATGATGCCGGGGCCGCCGCCGGTGACCACGACATACTCGCAGGCGCCTTCGCGCTGGCAGCTCGATGAGACGATCCGTGCGAAGGCGCGGGCCGCATCGTAATAGTCGGCATGCTCCATCCGTTTGCGGGCGCGACGCAGGGCAGCCTCGGCTTCCGCACCGGGCTGTTCGGCCAGGAGCGCGGTGGCTGCGTCGAGTTCGCGTTGGGCCATCTCGCGGTCCGGGGTGCGGGCGCTGCCGAAGACGACGATGGTGGAGAGGATGTTCTGGTCGCGCTGCGCGATCTCGGCCTTGAGCAATTCGAGTTGCAGCCGGATGGGGCGCAGCTCGGGCTCGTTGAGGAGGGCGATGTCTTCGTAGGCTTTGATATAGGCCGGGGCGTTGAGCAGGGCCTTGACGGCCTGCTCTTGGTGGGGATCGGGTGAGGATGGTTTCATGCTCGTGGGAGGTCTCCTTCGCCTTTGGTGGGGAGGTCGGTGACACCCATCAGATCCAGGTCGATCTGGCGGGCGGCTTCGCGGCCTTCGGAAATGGCCCAGACAATCAAGGATTGGCCCCGACGGTTGTCGCCGGCGGCATAGACGCCCTTGCGACTGGTGCGGTAGTCGCCGGCGGTGCGGAGATTGCCGCGTTCATCGACTTGCAGGCCGAGTTGAGCCACCACGGAATCGGCTTCCGGCCCGAGAAAGCCGAGCGCGAGCAGGACGAGATCGGCTTTCCATTCTTTCTCCGTGCCGGGCTTTTCCTGCATGGAGGGGCGTCCGCCATTCTGGCCAGGAACCCATTCGAGTTCGACGGTGCGCAGGCCGACGAGTTTGCCGTCTTTGCCGATGAACTCCTTGGTAAGAAGACTCCAGAAACGATCGCAGCCTTCCTCGTGGGAGGAACTGGTGCGGAGGCGCATCGGCCAGAAGGGCCAGGGCTGGTTGTCGGGCCGGTCTTCGGTCGGGCGGGGCAGTAATTCGAAATTGGTAACGGACAGGGCGCCCTGCCGGTTGCTGGTGCCGATGCAGTCGCTGCCGGTGTCGCCGCCGCCGATCACGATGACGTGTTTGCCTTCCGCGAGGATCGGTGGCGCATCGCTCCATGATTCTCCGCCGACGCGGCGGTTCTGCTGGCCGAGGAAGTCCATCGCGAAATGGACGCCATCGAGGTCGCGTCCGGGGATCGGGAGATCGCGCGGACGCGTTGCGCCGGTGCAGAGCACGACGGCGTCAAATTTCGAAGTCAGATCGTCGCCGGTGATATCGCGCCCAACATGGACTCCGCCGCGGATCTCGATGCCTTCGGCTTCCATGACGGCGAGGCGGCGGTCGATGACCCACTTCTCCATCTTGAAATCGGGAATGCCGTAGCGGAGGAGGCCACCGATACGGGCGTCACGCTCGAAGACGGTTACGGTGTGGCCGGCACGGTTGAGCTGCTGGGCGCAGGCGAGGCCGGCGGGACCAGAGCCGACCACGGCGATCTTCTTTCCGGTGCGGGTAGCGGGTGGTTCAGGCTTTATCCAGCCCTCTTTAAAGCCCATTTCGGCAATCTGCTTCTCGATCTCTTCGATGGTGACGGCAGGCTCATTGATGCCGAGCACGCAGGCCTCTTCGCAGGGGGCGGGGCAGAGGCGGCCGGTAAACTCGGGGAAGTTGTTGGTGCTATGGAGGGCCCGCAGGGCGCTCTCCCAGCGGCCGCGATAAACGAGGTCGTTCCAGTCGGGAATCAGATTGCCGAGCGGGCAGCCTGCATGGCAGGTGGGTACGCCGCAGTCCATGCAGCGTCCGCCTTGTTTGCGCACGCTTTCCTCGGGGAAAGGGAGCGCGAACTCTTTCCAGTCTTTGACTCGCTCGGCGGGCGGGCGCTTTTTGGGAAGCTCCCGGTTGTATTCCATGAATCCTGTTGGCTTACCCATACTGCGTCTTCCTTCTCATCGTGTGGATGCGCGCCGTTTCTTGCCTCAGACAGTGGCGTGCTGCAAGGTTTGATCGTGCTCCGTGTTGGCCGCTGCCTCTTCAGCTTCTTTCGCGAGGATCGCGAGGGCCTTTTTGTAGTCGATGGGCATGACTTTGACGAAGCGGGGCAACATGGTCTCCCACTCGTCGAGCACGCGTTGGGCCACAGAGCTGCCGGTGTACCGCACATGCGCCTTGATGAGTTCGCGCAGCTCGCGAATGTCTTCGGGGTTCTCCATGCGCTCGAGTTCGACCGTTTCGTGATTGCAGCGGTGGCGTCCGAAGTCGCCGCTCTCGTTAAGCACGTAGGCGATGCCACCGCTCATGCCGGCGGCAAAGTTGCGCCCGGTCGGCCCGAGAACGACCACGCGCCCGCCGGTCATGTATTCGCAACCGTGGTCGCCAATGCCTTCCACCACGGTACGGACGCCGCTGTTGCGCACGCAGAAGCGCTCACCGGCGCGGCCCTGGATATAGGCTTCGCCATAGGTGGCGCCATAGAACGCGACGTTGCCGATGATGATGTTTGCTTCGGGGGCAAACGTGCTTTCTGGCGGCGGGGTGATGCTGAGTTTGGCGCCGGAAAGGCCTTTGCCGAAGTAGTCGTTGGCGTCGCCCTTGATATGGAAGGTGACCCCGCGCGCACCAAAGGCGGCGAAGCTCTGCCCGGCGGAGCCGCGGCAGTTGAAGACGACGGTGTCTTCGGGCAGGCCGGCGCCGCCGTGACGCTTGGAGATCTCGTAACTGAGCAGTGTGCCGACGGTGCGATTTACGTTCCGGATTTGGATCTCGGCCTCGACACGCTCGCCGGAATCGATGGCGGGACGCGCCAGGCGGATCAACTCGTGGTCCAGCGCTGCCTCCAGGCCGTGGTCCTGCGCCTTGGAACAATAGAGCGTGGAGCCGGGACGTGGCTCGACCTTCCGGAGGATTGCGCTGTAGTCGAGCCCCTTGGCTTTCCAGTGGTCGAGTGCCTGGCGCATGTCGAGGCAATCGGTCTGGCCGACCATTTCGTTTACGGTGCGGAAGCCGAGTTCGGCCATGATCTGGCGAAGCTCCTCGGCGATGAAGCGGAAGTAGTTGACGACGTGGTCGGGCGAGCCGGTGAACTTCTTGCGGAGTTCCGGGTTCTGCGTGGCGATACCGACGGGGCAGGTATTGAGGTGGCAGACGCGCATCATGATGCAGCCCATGACGACAAGCGGTGCGGTGGCAAATCCGAACTCCTCGGCGCCGAGCAGGCAGGCGACCGCGACATCGCGGCCGGTCTTCATCTGTCCGTCGCACTCGACAACGATGCGGTCACGCAGATCGTTGAGCACGAGGGTCTGGTGGGTTTCGGCGAGGCCGAGTTCCCACGGAAGGCCGGCGTGTTTGATGGAGGTCTGCTTCGAGGCGCCCGTGCCGCCGTCATAGCCGCTGATGAGCACGACATCGGCTTTGCCTTTCGAGACGCCCGCTGCGACAGTGCCGACACCGACTTCGGAGACGAGCTTCACGTTCACCCGTGCCTCTGGATTGGAGTTCTTGAGGTCGTGGATGAGCTGTGACAGGTCTTCAATGGAGTAGATGTCGTGGTGGGGCGGGGGAGAGATGAGACCGACCCACGGGGTGCTGTGACGGGTCTTGGCGATCCATGGATAAACCTTGAAGCCGGGCAGTTCACCACCCTCGCCGGGCTTGGCGCCTTGCGCCATCTTGATCTGGAGCTCCTGGGCGTTGGCGAGGTAATGGCTGGTGACGCCGAAGCGCCCCGAAGCGACCTGCTTGATGGCGCTGTTGCGCGAATCGCCGTTGGCGTCCGGGGTGAAGCGATCTTCGTCCTCGCCGCCTTCGCCGCTATTGCTCTTGCCGCCGATGCGGTTCATGGCGATGGCGAGGGTTTCGTGGGCTTCCTTGCTGATGGAGCCATACGACATGGCACCGGACTTGAAGCGCTTGGTGATTTCGGTCCAGGGCTCGACCTCCTCGATCGGCACGGGCGGGCGGCGGCCCTTGAAGGCCATGAGGCCGCGCAAGGTGCCGAGCTGCCGGTTCTGCACATTGATGCCATCTGCATATTCGCGATAGACCTTGGGGTCGTTCGTGCGGGTGGCTTGCTGCAGCTTCGCCACGGTGACGGGATTGAACTGGTGATATTCGCCCTGGCGCCGCCACTGGTATTTGCCGCCGACTTCAAGGTCGAGTTCTTCGGCCGGATGCTCCGGCATGAAGGCGTGGCGATGGCGTTGCAGCACCTCTTCGGCGATGATGTCGAGGTCGACGCCGCCAATCCGGGAGGAGGTGCCGGTGAAATATTCGTCGATGACGCTCTTGTTCAGGCCGACCGCTTCGAGGATCTGGGCGCCGCGATAACTGTGCAGGGTGGAGATGCCCATCTTGGACATCACCTTGAGGATGCCGTCGCCGGTGGCTTTGATGTAGTTGGCGATGGCCTTGTCGAAGGTGAGGGTGGGGTCGGCCTGTTCATCGACCATGGTGCGAATGGTTTCGAAGGCGAGATAGGGGTTAATGGCCCCCGCGCCATAGGCGAGCAGGCAGCAGAAGTGATGGACCTCGCGCGGCTCGCCGCTTTCGATGACCAGGCCGCAACGGGTGCGCAGGCCGGCGCGGATAAGATGATGATGCACGCCCGCGGCGGCGAGCAGGGCCGGGATGGGGGCGCGGTCGGCGTCGGTGTCCCGATCGGACAGGACCAGGATAGAAGCGCCACCACGCACGGCGCCCGCCGCCATCTTGCAGAGCTGCTGCATGGCGCTGCGCAAGCCGGCTCCACCTTCCTTCACAGAGAACAGCATGGGCAGGGTGACGGATCGGATGTCGCCGACGTACATGCGCTTGATCTGGAACAATTGCTCGTTGGTGATGACCGGTTCGGGCAGATTGAACTGGTGGCAGTGCTTGGGCGATTCCTGGAACAAGTCCTGTTCCGCGCCGAGCGTGGTCAGGACGGAAGAGACGACGCGTTCGCGGAAGGGGTCAAAAGGCGGGTTGGTGACCTGCGCGAAAAGCTGCTTGAAGTAGTCGTAGAGCAGGCGGGACTTATCGGAGAGAACGGCCAGGGGCGTATCGTCGCCCATGGAACCGAGGGCTTCTTTGCCGTCGCGGATCATCGGGCCCAACACCACCTTCATGTCTTCGAGGGAGAAACCGAAGGCGCGCTGGCGAACCAGACGCGGGGCCTGCTCGGGTTCCGGTAATTCCTGCGGACTGGGCAGATCGCGGAATTCGATGAGGTTTTCCTGCAGCCACTTGCGATAGGGCTTAGCGCGCGCGATTTCGCTTTTGATTTCGTCGTCGTCAATGATGCGGCCTTGCTCCATGTCGACGAGGAACATGCGGCCCGGTTGCAGGCGGCCCTTCGACTCGACGTTGGCGGGATCGACTTCGAGCACGCCGGTTT
>SLOV01000253.1 GCA_007132345.1 Kiritimatiellia bacterium | reverse complement strand
GGCCTTTTCGGCCGGCCCCGTCCAGAGGGGGATGGGGAGTAGGGGGGCGGAGAAGTTGTGGGGAGGGGGCGCATATCGCTAAATGAATCGGTGCGCTTTCCTAAGCCGCAGAGCTTCTTTCGCCCATCGTCACGAAATTCTCCCATGATTCGTCATTCGGGCTTCCTTCGGACTTGGGTGTTTGGGTCCTTCGTTATTGGAACGCAACCACCATCCTCTCTCAGGACCACCGTGATTGCCATCGCCACCCGCGGAAATGATAAGCGCCCGTGCCTGTGCCATTCGTGTCCTTGACACCTCCTCAAAGTGTGTATTATATTGAGCACACTTTGGAGGTGACATGCAAGCGACATTAAAGCAATTGCGACGAGAAACGGGCGCATTCGTGCGTGCGGTACAACGTGGGGAAAGAGTGATCGTTACGGACAGGGGGCGGCCGGTGGTAGAGATGAGGCCGGTTCACGGCAACGCCGAAGTGAAGCCCAGCGATGACCTGTTCGGAATATGGAGTGATCACGAGGCGATGGGTTCCGTTGCGAATTACATGACCAAGGTGCGCAAAGGTCGTGTCGAGTGATTGTAGATACCGATGTCCTGATCTGGTACATGAGAGGAAATCCTCGGGCCAAGCGTGCTTTAGATGAGCTGGGCCAGTTCGAGATCAGTGCCGTGACTTACATGGAGGTTCTTCAGGGCATTCGCAACCAGGATGAATTGCGATCTTTCAAACGCTTTCTGGTTGGCAGGGGCATCTCCTGTATTGCAATCGATCCGTCCATCAGCGATCGGGCCATCTATTTTCTGGAACGCTATGTATTAAGCCATGGGATGAGAATGGGGGACGCGCTTATCGCCGCTACTGTCGATATCCGGGGAGAGTCCTTGCTGACGGCTAATGTGGCGCACTACAAGATGCTGCCTGGTATTCGTGTCAATAGGTTTAAGCCGACACATTGAGGGACGACAAAGGTGGTTCGGATCTTCGCAAGGACCAGGCGCTGGGTGCGGGAGCTGGAAGCTCCCACTATTTTGTTGCCCCGAACTCGGTGCACGGATGGTGCCCCCCCCCATAGTGGCGGGAGCATCCTGCTCCCGCTTTGAGCCTGGATAGAACCGTTGAATGGCGAAAGGATTACCCTTGATCAAACCCTTCTTCACCACCCTTACCCGGGCACCC
Organism: Kiritimatiellia bacterium; assembly: GCA_007132345.1. Taxonomy (GTDB): domain Bacteria; phylum Verrucomicrobiota; class Kiritimatiellia; order SLOV01; family SLOV01; genus SLOV01. Next base: position 4,912 of record SLOV01000253.1, on the reverse strand, counting down.
TTAAACGACCTGCTTAACCGTTGGTCAACACGAGCCTGTTGGCGAAGCGAGTGGGTTGAGTGGTTCTGATAAAGGGTGGTGGTTATAGGGGCAGAATGATGCGGACCTGGGTTCCCCTTTAGTGGGACAACGGCCCTCCTCACGGGGGACGCCGCCAACCCCAATACCCGGCCTCAAAAGAAGATGCTCCCTACAATGGCCGCTTCGTTGAACCGATAGTTCTCTTCACGGCCATGCCCCAGCCGCAAGGAGAGTGCACTGCTCCGATTGACCGAAAAGGTGGTCGTGGCTTCGGCACGGACCGACACGTGCTCGTCGCCCAGCCCGAAGTAGATGGCGCGCGCCTGCAGGCGCGAATGAGCGCGCTCGTGGTGCCGGCTGACCGCTCCCAGACTACCGCCAGCCCCGGCGGCATAGCCTTTGTCCAGAACCCCGCCTGCTAATCCCTCGATTTCCCAAAGCACATAAAAAAGTGTGTTGCCCGGCGCGCGATAGGTATGGCCGGCGCCGGTGTTGAGGGAATAGGCCAATCGATCGTCCCCCGCGGTGCGCGGGGTTTGCAAGAATCCACTGCGCACCTTCCAACTCAAGGGCTGAAAGAAGCGGTCGCGCGGGCTCAGCGAAAAGATGTCGACGATGTCCAGCCGCTCGATACGCCAGCGGTCGCGCGCGGTGTCATAGCGGAACTCGGCGGGCAGGAACTGAATCTGCGCGCCGGGATCATAGCCTGCGGGCGGGTCTTCCAGTTCGTGGTAGGCAGGCCGGAGATGCAGCGAGACGAAGGCATTGCGATCGCGCGTCCCGATTCCGAGTCGCAGACGCGCGGGCCCGTGCCCGTCTTCGGGCCGCTCGGGTTCCGGAACGGCATAAAGGTCTTCGTCCAGGCGGCCAAGCCTGCTGCGCGCCTGAAGCAATCGGAGAAAACGCCGCGTATACGTATCACGGTCGATCTGGCGGTCCGTGTAGAGAAACTGGGCATACTCGGCCGCCAGGTCCATCATCACGATACGCGCCTCGGGTGTGGTGACATCTCCCAGCGCGTCGTCGGGTTCCGCGCGGCCGCGGGCCAGCGCCAATGCCCATTCCTGCTGCTCCCGGTCAAGTTGCGCGGCCAGATGGAGAATCTTCGTAGACTTGGATGGGCGATACTTCACGTCGCGGATCAAGCCTTCCCGGCGGACCAGCTTGACCGTGTCCATGGGGATGACCCAGAAGAAGAAGCGGTCGGTGAGATGGAGCGAGGGGCGCGCGGCCTCGATGAGATACAGAATGTTGAAGGAGCAGTTCTCGTTGAAGAAGAAGTAGTGGCTGTAGGTGTTCTGCATTTCCCACGTATGGCGGACCATGCGGTCGACCTCCTCCTGCGTGAGGTCGAGGGTGTATTCCCACATGTCGCGATAACTCAGGTCGGTGTACTCCTCCACTTTGTCGTGATACGGCTCGATGGAGTAGTACCCGTGGTACAGGCCGAAAATGCCGGCGAAGGCGAAGAAGGGGCCGAACGTCTCCTCGGTGACGGCGGCATAATTCACCGCCTTGGAGAGGAGCCGGTTCCGGTCGGGGGCATCGAACGTGATGAGGGTGTGCCCAAACATCGAGGCGGGGTTGTTCATATAGGCATCCGCAAAGACCAGCGTGGCGGAAACCGGGCGGAGCTGGCGGTAGACCTGGTTGTAGGTTTCGCAGTCCGGCATGGGCAGGCGTTCGGGGTCGATATTCAGCTCGTCGCGCAGCCAGGCGAAGCGCCCGATGAAGCGGCAGACTGGGTGTTCGAGGTCGTTTTCGGTCGCCGGTCGGAAGAAGGCCCGGAGGGTCGCATGCAACTCGGCGCGCGGGTTGGTCTTTCCGTCGGGGGCCAGAAAGAAGCCAGGATCGTCGATCCGGCTGCGGAGTCCCAGCAGGCCCCGGTGATAATGCATGAGCACCTGCCAGTAGCGCGCCTCGTGGAGGCGCAGGGCATCGGCCTGCTCAATGAGTTGTTCGATATACGCTGAGGTTTCGCGATCGCGCTCATCGCCGCCTGCCACGCTCAGGGGCAGGCCGATTACGAGTGCAGCGGTGCCGAGCAGGCGGGGTATTCGACGGAAGAGCATGCGGTGCAACCAGAAAAAAGGAATGCAGCCCATCGCCGATGGGCTGCATTCCTTCACGAGTCATCCAGTGTCGATTAGCTGCCGAGCACGGCCTCGATGCCGTCGACAACGTGCGTGACGGTGGCATCGTGGGCGGGGAAGATGCTTTCGAAGTTAATCTGCAACTCGGCGAACAGGTTCAGCCGATCGTTGCCCTCGATCTGCATCAGGTCGGCGAGCGCATCAAGCGTATCGCCCCGGCCCTGGGCCATGTCCATGGCGAGATGGTCCATGTTGCTGGAGACGAACTTCTCGACTTCATTGCGCATCACGAAACCTGCGGCTGGTTCGCAGCCGAGCGTACCGGAACTGATGCCGAAGGTCTGGTTGCCGCTGATGCCGTTCAGGAACGTCGCGACAGCGGACAGTAGCATGGTGCTTTCCTGGTCGCCCAGCGCCATGCTGCCGAGGCCGCACCCGCACTGTTCCCGAATGGTCGCACCCATCGCCGAAGCGGTGACGAACATCGACGCAATACCAATGATGAGTAATTTCCTCATTTCCTACCTCCTTGTTTTGATTGTGGTTCACTGCGCGGGGCTGGGCCACATGCCCCCCCTTCAACTGGACCGGAGCGTGCGGGCAAGAGCAGGCAGGGTCAAGATTTTTCATTCACGTGTTGTTCCATGGACGAACGGCCCGTCATGAGGCATAGTCCTGCCTCTGCCTTCCCTTCTGAATTCTTGTTCCGGCTATGCGCAAAACAAAAATCGTCTGTACCATCGGTCCCGCCTGCCGCACGCCGGAGGCGATCGAAGCCCTATTGATCGCGGGCATGAACGTGGCCCGCCTCAATTTCTCTCATTCGGATTTCGAAGAGCATCGGGAGAACATCCGTAATCTACGCGCGGCGGCGGCCAAGCTGGATGTGCCCCTTGCGATTCTACAGGATTTGAGCGGGCCGAAGATTCGCATCGGCGAGTTTGCCTGCGGGTTTGTGCATCTGAACGATGGAGACGAGTTCGTGCTCACCACCCGCGATGTGCCGGGCGACCAGCACTCCGTTCACATTAACTACAAGGCGTTGCCCCGCCAGGTGCAGGCCGGCGATACGCTGCTGCTCGCGGACGGCGCCCTGGAGTTTGCCGTACTGGACGTGGCCGAAACAGATATTCGCTGCCAGGTCGTCGTTGGAGGGCCGCTGAGTTCGAATAAAGGTATTAACCTCCCCAACAGTTCGCTGGAGGTGCCGAGCCTGACCGAAAAGGACCGCCGCGACCTTGCATTCGGCCTGGAACAAGGCGTGGACTTTGTCGCGCTGTCTTTCGTTCGCAGCGCGAAAGATGTGCGCGAACTCAAAGCGATTATTGCCGCTGCCGGTTACGACACGCCGGTGATCGCGAAGATCGAAAAGCACGAGGCCGTTCAACAGATCGACGAAATCATCCAGGCGGCTGACGGCCTGATGGTGGCGCGGGGCGACCTGGGCATTGAAATCCGCATGGAGAAGGTACCTATGGTGCAGAAGATGATCATCAACCGCGCCAATGTCGCGGCCAAGCCGGTGATCACCGCCACCCAGATGCTGCGTTCCATGGTCGAGCATCCGCGTCCGACGCGTGCCGAGGTCACGGACGTTGCCAACGCCGTGCTCGACGGATCGGATGCGCTGATGCTTTCGGAGGAAACCGCCATCGGCGCATACTCCGTTGCCGCTGTCACCACCATGGCCCGCATCTGTGATGACGCGGAACAGGGGTTCCCCTACGAGTACTGGCTCCATCGCTACGAGCGGTCGGCGGACAGCACGATTCCCGACGCGATCAGCCATGCGGCGTGTCACCTGTGTGAAAGCTTGCACTCGTCCGTGCTGGTCGTCTTTACGCAGAGCGGCGGGACCGCGCGGCTGGTCACAAAATTCCGGCCCCGGGCCTCGGTGCTTGGCGTGACACCGATCGAATCGGCCTATCGGCGCATGGCCTTGTGCTGGGGGGTGCACCCCCGCCTGATCGCCCCGATGGAACATGCGGACGAATCCGTCGATTGCGCCCGCCGTGAAGCGCTTGCCGCGGGCTTGGCCGTGCCCGGCGGCATTCTTGTCATTACGGGCGGTGTGCCGGTCGGGATGTCCGGAACCACAAACTCGATTACCACGGAGACGATTCGATGAGACGCCTGATCCTTTTCACCTTTCTCCTTATGGCTACGCCGCGGGGACTGGCGGACATGGCCGACGCCGTGCCTTCAAACGAGGAGACCTCGGCCGACGCCGATCATATTCAGGCGGTCGCCGAGCAGGTGCGCCCCTCCCTGGCGCGCATTCATGTGGTGAGCACGGCCTACAGCAGCGGGCGCGAACTGAAATTCGAAGGCTCGGGCAGCGGCGTCATCATCAGCGAAGACGGCTACCTGATCTCCAACCACCACGTCGCCGGGCATGCCATCCGGATGTTCTGCACCCTCTACGATAACCAGCGATACGAAGCTGAACTGGTCGGCACCGACCCGTTGACCGACGTCGCGGTGCTGCGTCTGCTCGCGCCGGAGGGCGTCACCTTCCAGGCGGCGACCTTTGGCGACTCGGACGAAATTCAGGTAGGGGAGACCGTTCTCGCAATGGGCAGCCCGCTCGCGCTCTCGCAATCCGTCACGAAGGGCATCGTCAGTAACACCCGCATGGTCATGCCCGGCATGTTCTCGCCATTCGCCCGCTTCGAACTGGACGGAGAAAACGTAGGCTCGATCGTGCGCTGGATCGGCCACGACGCCGCCATCTTCGGCGGCAACTCGGGTGGAGCCCTCGTGAACCTGCGGGGCGAAGTGATCGGCATCAACGAGAT